>CAYTLM010000001.1:0-35734 GCA_964438485.1 uncultured Leptospirales bacterium
AAATAGGCAACTATATCACTTAGAAATGCTCCCAAATAACAGCCGGCAAAAATAATATATTTATTTTCCGGAATTATTGTAGCAGCAATTGATGCTGAAATAATAAAAACAAGATCTTCAGAAACAGGAAAATTCAGACCTGCTAACATAAGCAGGCCAAAGGAAATAAAATGAAGATTTTCCGCCATAGAGGTGGATAAAATAGTTACTATATCCATTGTTGTCCATATATTTACACAATAAAAGTTTCAGACTTAATAGCAAGATTTCCTTTTTTTACCCATAATCTTATCATATAGGCATTTTCACCTTCATCTGAACTGAGAGTTCCAATTTCTTCTATAGAAGAAATTGTGTCCATATAAAATTCATAAAAAACTTTTTTTTCATCAAAGGGATTTTGAATGAGCATAATAACATTTTCTCTGGAAGGATGCCTCTTTGGAGACCCTTCAAATGCCTCACTATCCTGTTTTAAATCAATAGTTCTTATTTTATCAATACTGGAATGTGGTAACAATTCAATCAGCTTTTGAACGTATTTTTTATCTTCCATATGTTCCTCCATGTTTTATAAAACCCTGTAAATTCTCCAAAAAAACATACATTATTTTACTGGTTATTTTAGTACTTGACTTAACAGGAATTATTCTCAAATATAAAAACATAATATAAACGATGAGTAAACAAACTTTTATGAGCCTTAACAAAAAAATCAGCATTCTGCTTTTTTTATCAACAGCACTAATTATACTTTTTTTGCTATTTAGAATTATAGTCAATATAATTTTGCCTGAAAATATTGTGTCAGAAAATATTCATACGATTTTCAAAACATCCTTTTCAAAATCGATTAATTTTGACCGCCTCTATGTTAGCTATTCAGCAAACATCATTCTTGAAAATTTCCAAATGTCAAACTCAACTGATTTTAATGACAACAAAAATTTAATTAAAAGCAGAAAAGTTATAATAAATACAAGCTTAATAGATCTTCTAAAAGGCAATATTGAATTAACCGGAATAAAATTCAAATCACCGGAAATCAACATAATTAAAAGCTCCGGGAAAAACTACAAAGAAACTTTTGAGGAGATCTTTACTACAAATACAGAAAACAATAAACTATCCTCAATTATAAAAAAAAGACTTTTGCTTCAATTTAATGATTCAACTTTAATTTATAAAGAAACATTTAAAAACTCAAAAACCGAATTAAAGATTACCAGTCTCAATGCTGAAATATTTTTTAATGAAGAGCAAATTGATTTTAATGTCAATGGAAAAATAAAAAGGAAATCAGAGGAAAAAAATTTTACAGGAAATATTTCCTCAAAGGGATTCTATAATTTTTCCACTTTGAATTATAACAATAAATCAAAATTTGAACAGATTGATCTGGAATATCTTAATAGTTTTATTTATGAAAAAAATTTAATACCATTCACTTTTTCCGGACTGCTTTCAGGAGAAATTGCTTTAAAGTGCAATGATGAAAAAATAAAATGCGATTCCACTATTGAGCTGCACAGCCTTGGTTCAATGTACACTGGAAAAGAATCTCCATATAAAATAGTATCCAATGAAAATGCAGAAGTTGAAATAAAATTAACACTTTCCCGTGATTACAGCAATATAAATATAGATGAAATTAATATTGATGATGGAATCTTAAAAGCTGATATAAACGGAACCTATGAAAAGGGGCTTGGTTTTTCAACAAAATTCAACACGAACAACGTAAATTTCGATCAATTATCTGACCACCTGATTATATTTAAAAACCATAAGTACAAGGGTACAGGGAAAATAAAGGGTGAGCTGAAATACAGTATAGCTGAAAAAAAGCCATCAGACCTGAATTTTGAATTATTACTAAAGAACTTTAATCTTATCCCTAAAACTAATGAAATCAATACAATCAAAATTTCTCAATGCAATACAGAAATAAAAGCAGATATTTCCTCTATCAATTGCAAATCCGAGTTTATTATCAATGGCTCTGATTTCTCTATAGAAACAAAAACCTCTATAAATAAATGGAATCCTTTAAAATCAGACACCAATGCAAAAATAGAATCAAAAAGGATAGAGCTTTCGCTTTTTGAAAAGTATGCATTTCCTTTTATTTCAGATCTTTACCAGGCTGGCTTTGTTGATCTTGCCAGAGGATACGATGAACGATCATTTCTCAACAATCCGGAAGGGATCTTTATCAATAATAATAATATTAACATAGACATAAAATCAGAGAACCTTTTGATTGCAGGAAAAGCAGACCTGAAAGACTTTTCCATGGATCTGGCTTTAAATAACGGTTTTATTAGAACAAACAGCTTTAACCTTCAGGGCTATGACGGGAAATATTCCGGGAATATATACTGTGTTTTAAGGCAGGCTTACCCCTATATTAAAATTGAAGTAGCAGGTTCCGGCCTTAATCTTGACAGCATTATTAAAGATGCGGCATTTGATTATACCGGGGGAGGCATCCTTAATTTTGATTTATCCTATGAAACAAATGCCTTTAGGGTTGCACATTTTGTTCAGAATGGCAGAGGCGGAATAAATATTGATATAAGAAAAGGACATCTTTCAGGAGCTGAATTTCAAAAAAAGATCTCTTCCTTTATTACAACAAAAGGATACGGAGAAACCAATATCAATGATCTGGATATTGATTCTTTTACATTTGGATTTTCACAGGGAGGAGCTAATTTTTATATTAAAAATTTCGGGATGCGAAGCAATAAGCTTTATTTTCAAACCTATGGGAATTTTAAATATCCAGATAATCTTTCTGTACCTTTTTCAATATCAGTCAAAACTGAAGCAGATAAAACTGTTACAGTTCCTCTGCTCATATTTAATTCGCCTGCAAATCCATGTATAAAAATGAATTTAAAAAAAGACGAAGATAAAATCTGCTTTAATCTTTTAAATCAATGAGCTCATAAATTTTAACTGGCTGCTCCTTACCCTTAACCTTTATAATATCAAGCTCCCTTGCTATTATATGATCCTTCACATGCTGATAAGTAAATTCACTTATAATAATATTTGTGCCATATATTTTATTTATTCCTTCAAGGCGGGAACCCAGGTTTACATTATCACCCATTAAAGTATAATCCATCCTTGAAGATGATCCCATATTACCCACAACCATATCACCTGTATTTATTCCAATGCCTATATCAAGTCTTGGCTTTCCTTCCTCATCCCAGGTTTTGTTCATTTCATGAAGCACCTCAATCATTTCGATTCCTGCCATGCACGCCTTAAGGGCATGATCCTCCACGTCAATTGGAGCACCCCAGAATGCCATTATTGCATCACCAATATATTTATCCAGAGTGCCGTAATATTTTATCACGATATCTGTCATTGCCTGAAGATAAACATTCAGGTGTTCAACAAGCTCCTCTGGAGTTAATATTTCAGAAATAGAAGTAAAACCTCTGATATCAGAAAACATAACTGTTAATGTTTTTTTCTCACCACCAAGTTTAACCTTGCTTGGATCTTTAAGAAGCTCATCAACAACAGACTTGGAAACAAACTTGGAAAATGTCTGCCTTATATATTTTTTTTCCTGCTGTTCATTCACCACACGATATGTAACAAGCATTGTATAGGTAAGTGCAGTCTGGATTAAAGGTGTTGACAGGGCATTAATAATGCTAAAAAAATCAAAAAGAAGATATGAACCTACAATATAAAAAAGTACAAATAATAGAGCAGTAATTAAAGATGTAACAATTGTCATTTTTTGAACAATAAAAGCCAGGAATAATGCTATAGCAAGCATTACTATTATGTTTTCAAAATCAGACAGTTTATATAAAAAATCCTGTTTAATAATAGTGTTTAATGCATTAGCATGATGTTCAATCCCAAAGGCAGCTCCATAGGGTGACTGCTTTTCATCAGTAGCAACACCTGTAACAGAATAAGCTGCAACCAGCAATATTTTGTCCTTAAGGGAATCATTCCCTTCCAGAGAACCATCTCTGGCAAAAAGATAATATGGATAATGCTGAAAGCTTCCTGAACCCCCAATAAAATTTACAACCATGAACCCATAATCATCAATGGGAATTATTATTTCTCCTGAAGGATTAGGCTTTGTCATTTTATCCTTTTGAATATTTTTTAATTTAATAAACTCACCTATTTTTATTTCAACATCCTCAGGGCCAATACCAAAATAATCCATGGCAACAACAAGATCAATATTAGGATAATACCATCCATCGTATTTTATTATCAGAGGAACTGATCTGTTTATTCCGTCACGTCCGGGAAAAACATTTGCAAATCCAATGCCCTTTGATGCTTTAATAAGATCAGGAGTGGGCGGTACAACCTCTGCAACAATCTGGGGCATAGTATCATTAGCATCAAGGGGAAACCTTACTGTGTTAAGAAGCTCCAGTCTTTCATTCTGATCCTTATAAGTTATATCTATTTCATCATTTTCAAATGGGTAGTCCAGAAAAGCAACCTTTGATTTTTCAACAGCTTTAATCAGTTCTTTCTCACCTTTTTTATGATCTAAAAACATTATATCAAATAGTATTGCAGCAGGATTACCTGTTGAAATAAATCGTGTAAATTTAGCGTGAAGCTCCCATGGGAAAGGCCAGAAAATTCCCTGATCAGAAAACTCTCTGACTGTGCTTTCATCAATTCCCAGAATCACTATATCTTTACTTGCCCTGGGATTAATTCTGTTCATGCGCACCCCTTCATCAATCTTTATTGATTTTTGGGAAGGGTCACGTAAATAAAATCTGAAATCTATAGCTCCCCATTCAAGTCCGGCTAAAAGGGTTGTATGAGAAAAAGAGAGTGCAATAATTATGAAAACTGTTAAAGTTATAAATGGGACAATCAGCTTATCAGGTATTTTAATAATAACAAAAAGAAAAATTACTCCAACAGGTCCTGTAATAAGGCCTACAAGAAAATAAAATAGTTTATTTCTGCCATACTTATCTGCAATATATCTTCCAGCAAATGCTGATAAGATTAATATTGCAATTATTAAAAGTATTTTTAATGTGACAAAAATAATTTCCATAATAGCACCCAATAATAATGGTTTGTTGAATCAATTATATTGTTTATAAGCAGAAAACATAAAAAGTCAATCCTTTTTCAATCCAATGCAGCCCTTGATTCTGCTCAATAAATATGATTGACAAAAAAGGGAAGAAACTATGTTTTTAAGTATAAATTCCCCCTATATAAATAATCGAGAAGAGGGGTGAGCTTTCCCTGAGATTGAAAATTCACAAGAGGTGTCAGATTGAACATCAGAGAAGAATTACTTAATATATTAATAAATGCAAAAAATTCCGCAATAAAAGCTGGTGAACTCCCTGATTGCGATTATCCGGATATAAAAATAGAGTATCCAAAGGAAGCTAAATTTGGTGATTATTCAACCCCCTTTGCTCTTGAATCAGCAAGGCTTATAAAAAAGTCACCCATGGAAACAGGAGAAATTTTAAAAAAATACATAGAAAATAATAACATAGCAGGGTCTGTTGATGTTGTAAAGCCCGGCTTTATAAATATTTATATTTCCTTTGAGCATCTCTTTTCAGGAATTATCAAGGCACGTAAAGAAGGTACAAGCTTTGGAAAAAGCGTAAAGACTTCTCCATTATATTATAATATAGAATTTGTTTCAGCCAATCCCACAGGCCCGCTTAATGTTGTATCAGCCCGTGCTGCTGCAATTGGGGATACAATAGCAAATCTTCTGGAAGCAAATGGAGACACTGTTGACAGGGAGTTTTATGTAAATGATTATGGAAACCAGGTTAATCTTCTGGGAATTTCTGTTCTTGAAAGAATAAAAGAAATAAGGGGAGAGGCTTTCTCCTTCCCTGATGATGGATATCATGGTGAATATGTTAAAGAAATTGCATCATGGATAAATGAAAATTATAGCAGCGAACTTGACTCAATAGAAAATACTTCCCAGGCAATAGAGTTTGCTGCACGAAAAGCAATTGAGCATAATGTAAAATCTCAAAAAAAGGATCTTGAAGATTTCCATGTTATATTTAAGCAATGGTTTCATGAAAGCACTATGCATGAAAACAACGATGTTTTAAAAACATTTAACCTGCTTGAATCAAAAAACTTTATATATGAAGAAGATGGTAAAAAAGTTTTTAAATCAACAGACTTTGGAGATGACAAGGACAGGGTAGTAATAAGGGATGATGGCAGACCCACATACCTGCTGGCTGATGTGGCATATCACAACAACAAGCTTAAACGGGGTTATGACAGAGTAATTGATATTTGGGGTCCAGATCATCATGGATACATAGCAAGGCTTTCAGGCGCAGTAGAGGCACTTGGCTATGACAAAGAGAAGTTTAAAGTTCTTATAGCCCAGCAGGTAAACCTTATTATGGAAGGTGAAGCTGTTAAAATGTCCAAAAGGCTGGGAAACTTTTCAACCATGCGCGAGCTTATTGATGAAGTAGGGGTGGATGTTTCCAGATATTTCTTTATAATGAGATCAATGGACAGCCATCTGGACTTTGACCTTGGTCTTGCGAAAAAAAACAGTTCGGAAAATCCGGTATTTTATCTTCAGTATGCCCATGCAAGAATCTGTTCTATTTTTCGTGAAGCTGAAAAAAGAGGAATAAATTATAATCCAGATATGGTTTCTCCTGAACTTTTAAATACGCCTTTTGCTGTAACCCTAATGAAGCAGATTGTAAAATTCCCTGAAGAGATTGCTGATGCTGCTGAAAATTTTGAGCCACATAGAATAGCATCCTTTTTAACGAAGATTGCCCAGTCCTATCACAGGTTTTACACAGAGCAGAGAATACTGAGTGATGATATTACTGCAACCCGGACATATCTGCTATTATCTGAGGCAGCAAGGATAGTGATTCAAAACGGATTAAAAATACTAGGTGTTTCAGCACCGGAAGTTATGTAAAAGATGATCAAGACTGTTACAGTAATTGCTACAGGTGAAGAGCTGCTCCAGGGAACAACTGTGGATAGAAACAGCTCCTTTATAAGCAGCCGTTTTTTTGGCACAAATTTCAAGGTGATTAAGCATATTACAGTTGGTGATACAAGAAACGATATTGTAAAAACCCTATTATCCGCCCTTGATTATTCAGATATTGTTATAGTCACAGGAGGGCTTGGCCCAACAGATGATGATAACACAGTAGAGGCCCTTTGTTCTATTTTTAATACAACTCCTGTATATGATGAAGTTGCTAAAAATAAGATGGAAGAATTTTTTTCATCAATGAAAATAGACATTAAGGAATCTGATTATAAAATGATTTCCCTTCCAGAAAATTCTATTTCTCTGGGAAATCCAAAGGGGCTTGCTCCAGGTTTCATGATCTCATCTGACAACAAGCTTGTTGTATCTCTTCCTGGAGTACCTGATGAGATGATGGGAATATTTGATACATCCCTGCTTGAATATCTGGAAAAGAACATAGGTTTTTCAAGGGGCATGAACCTTTCTTATAAAATCTGTGGGATAAGAGAATCTGAAATAAACAAAATAATACTGGAACTTAATCTGCCAAAAAATATAACCTGGGGGATTAGCGCCAAACAGGGAATAAGCGACCTCGTTTTAATTGGAGAGGGTGAAGTTTTTGTCAACAAAGACGAAGCTGATGCCACTATAAAAATGGGATTTAAGGATTATCTTCTTGATTCATCATTTAACACTCCTGAGGAGGAGCTCATAAGCTTGTTAGAGGAAAAAGGCCATACTTTTTCAACTGCTGAATCCTGTACTGGCGGACTCATAGGTAAAAAAATTACAGATGTACCAGGCTCATCATCTGTTTACAATGGCACTGTAACAGCCTACAGCAATGAAGCAAAGATAAACTTCCTTGATGTTGACCCTGCTATAATCGAAAACCATGGTGCAGTTAGTGAAGAAACAGCAGCAGCAATGGTAAAAGGTTGTGCTGAAAAATTTAAAACAACAGCTGCTATTTCCACTACAGGGATTGCAGGGCCAGGTGGGGGAAGCAAAGATAAACCTATTGGTACAGTCTGTTTTGGCTTTTATTTTATGGGGCAGATTAATACTGTTACGCGTTTTATAAATGGCACCAGAGAGAGGATAAGGAATCATTCCTCAATATATGCTATTAATAATTTACGCACAATACTAAAGGAGCAGAGATGAGAAAGAGATTAGCCTCTATACTTTTTTTACTTTTTATCTCTGTTTCTGTTTTTGCAGCTTTTGATTCAAAGGTAATGCTTAACCAGGGTCTTGAAGCATTCAGAGCTGGTAATTATTCTTCAGCTGAACTTCTTTTTAGACGCACAGTTGAGTTCAACGATGACAACAGGGACAGAGCCTGGTTTTATCTTGCCCGCTCAATTTTTCAGCAGGGTAAATACAGCCCGGCTCTATTTGAATTTAATACTTTTTTAACAAAATGCCGCACAGAATCCCTTAGAATAGAATCCAGGTTCTGGATGGGCGAGTCCTACTTTAACCTTAAACAGAATCTTAAAGCCATAGAAGAATATAAAAGATTTCTTGAAAAATCAAAGGATACACTCCTTATTGTAACTGGCCATGATCGAATAGGAACAATTTATTTTAACCAGCAAAGATATGAAGAAGCTGTAATTGAATGGGAAAATGCAATAAAAGAAAGTGAAGACAAGGAACAAAATGCCATACTTATATTAAAAATTGGGCAGGCATTCTTTGCCAATGGTGAATATGACAAAGCTCATGAAAGGCTTTACCCTTTAATTACATCAAGGATTGATTCAAAAAGTAAAGCAGAAATAAGAATAACATTGGGGCAGATTTTTCAGCACCAGGATGATCACAGGCAGGCACTTACGATCTTCAATGCCATACCAAGAGATCTTGCAAACACCTATCCCTATTATGATATGTACTATTTCCGTGCACTCTCATATCTCAAGCTCGAAAGAATTGCCTCTGCAAAGGCAGACCTGGAACTTTTTTATATGATAGGTAAAAAATCGCCATACTACTATGATGGAATTTTTGAACTGGGACAGCTCCTTCTTGAAACAAATAAAACTGACAATGGCCTTGAACTGCTTGTTAAAGTCTGGGAGGAATCGGACAAAGATGAGCTGACTATTAAAAGCGGAATTATTCTTGCAGGCAATCTAATAGAGAAAGACCCTGATAGAGCCATTCTTTATACTGAAAAATTTATAAAGATCGAAAATGAAGAGTCTAAAAAAGAATTATATATTCTTTTAAGCAGGGCATATATTAAGGCAGGAAAAAACAATGAGGCAGAGGAACTTTTAAATCAATACGCAAAGCTTTTCCCCTATGACCTTAATATTGATGAGGTAAATTTTTACAGAGCAAGGATATTACTTGATAAGGGTGACACGGACAAGGCAGTAGAAATTTTTGAATCTATAAAAAAGGACAACCCCTTTTCAAAATTTTTAAATGAATCTGATTATTACCTTGGCCTTGTAAATTTTAAAAGGAATAAATTTCCCGAAGCAATAAATCATCTTAATAAATACCTTTCCAGAAAAGATGAAGTAGTCAACAGGTATGAAGCTATTCTCCTTTTAATTGAAATACACATGCTAAATGGTGATACTGTATCAGCTGAAAAACAGGTTAAAACTCTTATCAATCAATATATTACATATAAAAATGTTGATGAAGCTATTTATAACTTTGCATTAAAGTTGAATGAAAAAAAACCAGCATCAGCAAGGTCATATTTTTCAATAGTCTTGAACCAGTTCCCTGATTCTGAATATTCAATGCTTATAAATCTTCATTATGGCAATGAAGCCTTTGTTTCAGGAAACTATTCCAGGGCTATACCCTTTTATGAAAAATTTTTAAACAGCAATGTAAGTAAAAACAGTGGTTTGGCCTTTTTTAATCTGATAAAATCATATTACAATATTTCCAATTTTGAAAAAGTCACGGAAATTATTGGTAAAAGTAAAATTCCACCCCTTGATGAAACACAGTGGAAAGAAATTCCCCTTATTCACGCCAGAAGCTATTACAAAATGGAACAGCATTCAGATGTTTACAGAGTGCTTAAATGGGAGGATATTGTTCCATTCCCGGATGATGATGCATACATGTTTGTGGACAGTACAATTAAAACAGGTGATATAATAAACGCTGAAACTCTTGTTAATAAGATTAAAAATAGAAGTGCAGTTTATGGTAAATCCCTTGAACTCCTGGCAAATTATTATAAAGAAGAGAACAACTACCCAAAGGCAGAACAGCTGTTTATTGACATCCTTAATTCAGATACTTCAATTGATGTTAAAAACAGATCTAGAATTTCCTTAGCAGTAATTTTACGCGACAAGAGCAATTTTACAGAATCAGATAAATACCTGAACCAGATTGAAGATGCTTCATTTTTTTCGGACAAGTATAGCCTTCTTATAGTTAATCTTTTTTTAAGCGGCAATGAAAAAGCAGGTACAGAAGTTTCATCAAAAAGAATAGAAGAGGTTAAAAAAAGCAAATACAGGGAAGATGTGGTTAAGCTCAATATTCTTTACTACTACAATGCTAAAGATTTAAAGCTCTTTAATTTTTATATATCCCTTTTACAAAAAAATAAGGATAACAACAACCTTGTTGAGTATCTCTCTGGAAGACTTGCCTATGACACTGGGAATTTTAACAAAGCCTATTCTCATTTTAGCAAACTTTCCACCAGTGATAATGTATATAAAAGTGAATCAAACTATTATCTTGGGATGATAGGGCTTCTTTTTTATAAAAATCGCAACACTGCAATCCGGTTTTTTAACCGTGCAATTGAGGATGAAAACAGTAAAAGCGAATTTGTGCAAAAATCAAAGTTAAACCTTGCTGTTATATACAATGAAAGTAAAAATTATTCTCTTTCAAAACAGTTTCTCAATGAGATAATTAATGAATCTTCAAGAGGCAGATTTAAAATTGAAGCAGAAAATCTATGGCACTATTTTAATTATTAACAAATACTTATGAGGCAACAATGCAATTAGTAATATGTGGTTTTGGTTCTGCTGGCTATTCAGCAATGATGACATTCAAAAGGCTAAATCCTAAGGCCCAAATAACTGTTATTGATCCTAAAAAAAGCGACCTTGTTCATCCATGTGGACTCCCTTATGCTCTTGAAGGAGTTGTAGAAAAGGAATCTTTAGCACAGAACATTGACCTGTCCAGAATGGGTGTTGTAAAAAAAATGGGAAAGTGCACTGATATTTCTCCTTTAAATAAAATTGTAAAAATCAAGACTGATACTGGAATTGAAGAAATACAATATGATAAGCTTTTAATATCCACAGGATATAAAGCCCTTATGCCTCCTATTGAAAACCTGGAAAAACATATTGATAAATCACTTTTTACCCTTGCAGGGATTAATGACCTTGAAAAAATATCCTCCAGAATTAAAAATTCATCAAAAGCTGTTGTAATTGGAGCAGGTGCAATAGGGCTTGAAACAGCATTTGCCTTAAAAGCACATATAAATGAAGTGACAATTATTGAAATGCAAAATCAGATTCTTTTTAATACTCTTGATCCTGACATGTCTGCAATTGTCGAGGCCTTCCTTGCTTCAAATGAAATCAGGCTTGTAAAAGGAAGCGGTGCACGCAGATTCAATGGAGAAAATGAACTCTCTTCTGTTACATGCGACAACTGTGAAATTGAAGCAGACCTGGGTGTGCTTGCTTCAGGATTTGGTCCAAATATAGCAGCTCTAAAAAATTCAGGTATTAAGGCAGAGGATCAGGGTATTATTGTTAACCGGTTTCTGGAAACATCGGAAAAAGATATATATGCAGCAGGGGATTGTATTTCAGGATGGTGGGTAATTGATGGATCTCCATCAAATGGCAAGCTGGCAACATCTGCCTATAAACAGGGGGCTGTTGCAGCAATGAATATGATGGGAAAAGAAACGAACTACAAGGGTAGTGCTGGTACTTTTGTTACTAAAATAGGACCTCTTGAAATTGCAGGTACTGGATTTACATCTGAAACTGCTCTTAAAAAAGGATACGAACCAGTATCAGGGAAAATCACATCTCATATTCTACCTGAATATTTTCCGGATAATCCGCAGATTACAATAAAAATTATTTTTGATGGCAACACGGGTAAAATTCTTGGAGGCCAGGCAATTGGTGAAAAGGGTGCTGCTGAAAGAATAAATATAATAAGCACTGCAATTGAATTTAATATATCCATAGAGGAGATTGGGAGAACAGAGCTTGCCTACTGTCCTGCTGTTAGTGAAGTATATGACCCTCTTTTGCGTGCAATAGATTTTGGCTTAAGGAGAATGAAAAAATAATGAAAAGGACACCCCTTTACAATGCTCACCTGAAACTTGGTGCTAAAATTGCAGAATTTGCAGGATACGATATGCCCATTCAGTACACTTCAATTCTTGAAGAGCATGAGGCAGTGCGAACCAGAGCCGGATTATTTGACGTATCTCATATGGGGGAATTTCTGGTAAAAGGTACTAATGCAGAAAAGTATTTAAAATTGTTGATTCCAACCAGCACAGATAAATTTGAAAAAGGGAAAGGTACATACACCTGTTTTTGTAATGAGGCAGGAACAGTGATTGACGACCTTTTTATATTTATGATTGATAAGGATAATTACTATCTTGTTGTAAATGCAGGTACAAAGGACAAGGATTATGAATGGCTAAAAAGTCATCTTATAGAAGGTGTTGAGGTGACAAACCTTTCTGACTCTACAGCTAAAATAGATATTCAGGGGCCTGAATCAAAAAATATACTGAAAGAAATTTTTTCTTCTGACAAGCTTGATAATCTCCCCAGATTTTATTTTTATTATGATATATTTAATGAATCAGAAATAATGATCTCCAATACAGGTTACACTGGTGGAGCAGGATATGAATTATATATTAACAATGATTCTGCTGAAAAGCTCTGGAATATCTGCCTGGAAAAAGGGGAGAAGTATGGGATTAAACCAGCAGGACTTGGTGCAAGGGACACCTTGAGGCTTGAAGCCTGTTATTCCCTTTATGGCCATGAAATTAGTGAGGACATAAATCCTCTTGAAGCAGGGTTATCATGGCTCATAAGTTCAGACGCTGACTATATTGGAAAAAAATCACTTGCAGATTTAAAAGCAAAAGGTGCTTTAAGAAAGCAGATTTGTATTGAAATGACAGAAAGAGGAATTCCCAGGGAAAACTGTGATGTACAGTTTGGCGGGGAAATAATCGGGAGTATAACAAGCGGTGCCTATTCTCCAACATTAAGAAAGGGAATAGCCCTTGCTCTTGTAGAAAAGGAAAAAGTTTATGTAGGGGATAGTGTAGAAATAATAATAAGGGATAAACCTGTTCAAGGAATCGTTGTAAAACGCCCTTTTTATCAATTTAACAGCCAGGATTAACTTTAAAAATAAACAACTATTATTCATGGAGGCTCACAATGGGAGACACAGAAAAAGGGACAAAGGTACCATCAGAATTAAAGTATTCTGAGGATCACGAATGGATTATGCTTAATGATGATAATACTGGCCTTTGCGGTATAACAGATCATGCTCAGCACAATCTGGGAGATATAGTATTTGTTGAATTTATGGATAGCATTTTAAATGCTGAAATAGAAAAAAATGATACAGTTGCAATAGTTGAATCTCCTAAAGCAGCTTCTGATATTTATTCACCGGTTGCTGGTACAGTTACAGATATTAACAGAGACCTGGAAGACTCACCTGAGATGATCAACAAAGACCCATACGGGAAAGGGTGGATTTTCAAAATAACAGTTAAAAACATGGGAGACTTTGATGCTCTTATGAATGCAGATCAATACATGGATTATATAAAAGCAGAGGCCTGATTATGAGTTTTATAAGCCTGACAGATGATGACAGAAAAAAAATGTTCGCTGAAATAGGGATCAGCTCTGTTGATGAATTATTCAAAGATATTCCAGATTCTATAAAAATCAGTGAATTATCCGGGCTCCCATCTGCAGCTTCTGAAATTGAGATTTCCCGTATAATTGAAAACATAGAAAAAAAGAACTGCACTGATCATGAATCTTTTATTGGAGCAGGTGCTTACAATCACTATATACCAGCAGTTGTGGATGAAATAGCATCAAGATCAGAGTTTTATACAGCCTATACCCCATACCAGCCTGAAGTTAGCCAGGGCACCCTTGCTGTTATGTTCGAGTTCCAGACAATGATGAGCAGGCTCACTGGCCTGGATATAACCAATGCAAGCATGTATGATGGTGCCACAGCACTGGCAGAATCTGCTATTATGTCAGTCCGTGATAATGGGCTAAAAGATATTCTTGTAAGCAATGCCCTTAATCCACTTTACAGAGAAGTGCTTGAAACATATGCCTGGTCAGGCGGATTTAATATCATATATATAGAATGCAAAGATGGGGCAACAGACTCTGCATTGCTGAAAAAAATGATGAATGAAAATACAGGAGCTGTTGTGATTCAAAGCCCTAACTTTTTTGGATGTATTGAAGATGTTGATGAATTTTCAGAATTGACTGATGGAAGTAAAACCAATTTAATTGCAGTAGTAACAGAGGCAATGAGCCTTGCACTTTTAAAACCTCCAGGACAATGCGGAGCTGATATTGTATGTGGAGAATCCCAGAGCTTTGGAAATTACCTGAACTGCGGAGGGCCCTATGTTGGATATATTTCTGCTAAAAACAGGTTTGCCCGTAAAATGCCAGGCCGCCTTGTTGGGAAAACAGAGGATGCAGATGGAGAAATGGCCTTTGCACTAACGCTCCAGACAAGGGAACAGCATATAAGAAGAGAAAAGGCCACATCCAATATATGCACTAACCAGGGTCTTGTGGCTTTAAGAAGTACTGTTTATCTTAGCCTTTTGGGAAACAGGGTAAAAAAAATTGCCAATCTCAATCATAAAATGGCCAGATACATGGAAAACAGACTTAAAGAAAAGGGAATAGAAAGGCTTTTCACCAGACCTTTTTTCAATGAGTTTGTTATAAGAATTCCTGATGCAGAGAAAACATACACCAGGCTTAAAAACTCAGGAATAATTGCAGGTGTTAAAATTCAAAAATATTATCCAGAGCTTGAGCAAGGCCTGCTTGTATGTGTAACAGAGATGAATACCAGAGAGAGCATTGACCGCTATGTTTCAATCATTGCAGGTTGAAGTAAATTAAAGTTTATGAGTATTTGAAAAAAGGTAAAATTATGAAACTTATATTCCAGCATAGCAGCAAGGGACAAAATAAATATAAAATTCCGGATTTTGATTTTGCAGTAGAAAGCGAAATACCCGATAAACTTCTTCGTAATGATGATCCATTTCCTGATGTTGCAGAACCTGAAGTTGTAAGACACTACAACAATCTTTCAAAAATGAACTTTGGTGTAGATAATGGCATGTATCCACTTGGAAGCTGCACAATGAAATATAATCCAAAAATCAATGAGCGTCTTGCACGCACGACGGGTTTTTCAGGGCTTCATCCTCTCTTGGATGAGTCCTGTACACAGGGTGCTTTTCAGGTAATGTATGAGCTGTCAGATTACCTGTGCAGAATTACCGGTTTTTCACAATTTACATTAGCACCTGCAGCCGGGTCTCACGGTGAACTAACAGGTGTTATGATAATAAAAAAATTTTTTGAAAGCATAGATGAAAAAAGGGATACTATCCTTATTCCTGATTCAGCTCATGGTACTAACCCTGCAACTGTAGCAATGTGCGGATTTAAAATAAAGGAAGTGCCATCAGACAAAGATGGAAATGTTGATGTTGAACAACTAAAAGGAATGCTTGATGAAAATGTAGCAGCAATGATGCTCACAAGCCCCAATACCCTTGGTCTTTTTGATATTAATATTTTAACCATTTCAAAAATGCTTCATGAAAACGGCTCCCTTTTTTACGGAGATGGTGCCAATCTGAATGCTACCATGGGCAAGACCCGGTTTAAAGACATGGGATTTGACATGATGCATATTAATCTGCATAAAACATTTTCCACACCACATGGGGGAGGGGGACCTGGTTCCGGACCATTAGGAGTAACTGCCAAACTGGCAAAATTTTTACCCATTCCCAGGATAGAAAAAATTGAGGATAGCTATAAATTAAGTTTTGATAATGAAGAAAGCATTGGAAGAGTTCATTCTTTTTATGGGAACTTTGGAGTCTATTTAAAGGCCTATATTTACATAAGAATGCTTGGCTCTGAAGGAATAATGGAAGCTTCTGAAACTGCTGTGCTTAATGCTAATTACCTTATGGCAAGATTAAAAAAAGTATATAATCTCCCGATTGAAAGAACATCTATGCACGAATTTGTTTTAAATGATAAGGGAATACCTAATGGCATAACAACAAATGAAATAGCCAAAAGGGTTCTGGACCATGGATTTCATGCACCTACAGTTTATTTTCCTTTGCTCATAAACGGAGCAATGATGATAGAGCCTACAGAAACTGAAAGCCTTGAATCCCTGGACAGGTTTGTTGATGCTATGATTAAAATACACAGGGAGTGTGATGACAACCCTGAAATTGTTCTGTCAGCTCCTGTAACGACTCCTGTAAAAAGAGTAGACACTGTACTTGCTGCTAAAAAACCTGTTTTAACATGGGACCAGTGAAGAGAATCCCTGAATGGATTAAGTACAACATTCCCGGGGGAGTGAATTATGGGAATGTTAAAACAGTTCTCAAAGATGAGAAGCTCCACACAATATGCGTTGAAGCAAAATGCCCAAATATTGCTGAATGCTTTAATCAGGGCACAGCAACATTTTTAATACTTGGTGATACCTGTACAAGAAACTGCCGCTACTGCTCAGTTAAAAAAGGCCTGCCACTAAAACCCGATCCTCATGAACCGGAAAATATTGTATCAGCCATATCCAGGCTCAAATTAAAATATTCTGTTATAACCTCTGTGACCAGGGATGACCTGCAGGATGGAGGTGCATCCTTTTTCAGCGCTATATGCAAGGGAGTTAAAGAAAGCTCTTCAGATACAGGGGTAGAGCTTCTGGTGCCTGATTTCAAGGGAAGCATGGAAACTTCAATTGATATTGTTGCTGAAGCAAAACCGGATGTCCTTAACCATAATATAGAAACTGTTAAAAATAAATTTTATGAACTAAGACCATTAGGGAACTATGCTCTTTCAATGAAACTTTTAAAATACGCCTTCAACAAAAAACTATATGTTAAATCCGGGCTTATGATTGGATTTGGAGAATCAATAGATGATATTAAAAGTACTCTTAATGAGCTGGCAGATACAGGCTGTTCAATTGTTACAATAGGCCAATACCTTAAGTCACATAAAAACAATTATGATGTTGAGAAATATTATCACCCTGACGAATTTCTGGAAATTGAAAAATACGCCCTGGAAGCAGGTATTAAAAAAGCTTTATCCGGACCCCTGGTCAGAAGTTCCTACAGAGCAATGGATATTTACCTTGAGCTTAAAACAGAGACAGAGTGAAATATAAATTCAGAATTCTAATTGATGAGCCCATGGAAGGAACATCAAACATGGGAATAGACAGGGCAATATTACAAACAGTTTCAGAAGGGAAGTCTATTCCAACTTTAAGATTGTATAGCTGGGCTATGCCTGCAGTAACAGTGGGATATTTCCAAAAAATATCAGAAACAGTTAATATTGCTTTTTGCACAGAAAATAATATTCCAGTAATCAGAAGAATTACCGGAGGCGGCACAGTGCTTCACGATTCTGAAATTACATACAGTTTTATCGCATCTCTTAAAAACAGCCCCATACCACCTGATATGGAATCATCGTTTAAAGCAATAATTATGCCTATTATTAACGCATTAAAAACTATTGGAATAGATGCTTCATTTAAACCTGTTAATGATATTCTTGTGCAGGGGGAAAAAATTTCCGGCAGTGCCCAAACAAGGCAGCAGGGAGTGCTTCTTCAACATGGAACTATAATCACTGATATTGAGGAAGATCTCTTTACCAGGGCTCTTGTAGACAAGAAAAATTTTATTAAAAAAGATTTTACTGAACCTATTAAAAGTATTACATCAGTAAAAAAAATTCTTGGGAATAAATTTAATCAAGGCTCTATTGAAATTTTGAAAAAAGCAATATTAGATAATTATATGGAAAGCCTTAATATTTCATTTGCACAGGGCTTTTTATCTGCATACGAAAAAGATCTTGCTGAGCGATTTAAAAAGGAACAATTTGAAAATAGATACTGGAATATGAAAAGACCATAAATTATATCCACTATCAACTTCCGATAAGATACATTATGTCTCATTAGAAAATTTCTAAAATATACCTGTTCTTAACTTTTCTTTTTATCAAAGGATTTTAACAGTTAATTATATCAGGATTTTTTTAGGCAGATGATACCAGCAAAAAATTAAAGCTTAATAAGAGAAACCGTGTAAACAGCAATACCCTCTTCGCGTCCAACAAATCCTAGCCTTTCTGCGGTTGTTCCTTTTATTCCTATTGCCTGAGGCGAAACTTCATTTTTAAGGGTATGAGATATTACATTTTGCATCTCAATTATATAGGGTGAGATTTTAGGCCTCTCACAAACTATAACTGAATCAGTATTTATTATTTTTATGCTGCGTTTTTTTAAAATATTATAAACTTCACCAAGAAGAATTAAGCTGCTAATGTCTTTGAATTTCGTATCTGAATCAGGAAATAGCCTTCCTATATCACCAATACCAGCAGCACCAAGCAGAGAATCAATAATTGAATGTGTCAGCACATCTGCATCTGAATGACCAGCCAGGCCTTTGTGAAAGTCAATTTTAACACCACCAAGAATAAGCGGCCTTCCTTCACAGAAAGCATGAACATCAAAACCATTGCCAATTCTTAAAGAAGACATTTACAGGTTAAACACATCAGAAAGTGAGCTTAGCTTAAGCACGTTAAGAACTTTAGAACTCACTTTGTCCATTCGTAACGATTTACCCTTCTTCTTTTGAAGCTTTAAAAGGCTTATTAAAACACCAACACCTGATGAATCAATATAGTCTACATTACTCAGATCTATTTCAATATCCTTATCTATATTTTGGCCAATTTCGAAAAGTGTCTGCTTAAAGGTCTTTATTGTCATCATTTCAATGTCACCCTGTACTGTGATAACAACAAGATCACCACTTTCCTGAACATCAATTTGCATATTAATCCTGCCGTGTTTATTATAAATATATTAAATAATTTTTGACATTATTTAATATAAAGTAAGATTCTTTAGTAGTATGTCAAATCTTATTTCCCGGAAAAACCATTTTTGCTGAACATTTATTTTAAGCATTTCAATTTATATCTACAATAATTATTTGAGGATTTGTGCGGTTCATATATGTATTTTTTTCAATTTTATATATCATTTCAATGCTTTGCTTATTTCTGTAAAAACTATCCATTTCAGAAGCCATATTCCAGCCAATAGCACTTATGCCATTTTTTAAAATATATCTTCCATGCCTGTTATCTGCTCCGCATGATGAAAAAGTCTTTATCTCTACATCAGAAGAATAAAAAAGAGGCTCTTCGTTTTCTTTCCCATAAGGTTCAATAAGTTCAAGTTTATCAATAAGAGAATTGCTGATTTCATCAATGTCTATAACACAGTCTATTAAGGTCTTAGTGTCTAACCCGGTTTTATCTCCTATAGATTCGCTTATTTTAATAATAGTTTTATGAAGGTTTTCTTTTCTTATTATAAAACCAAATGCCTGTGCATGACCGCCCAGTTTTTCAAATAATTCTGCAAATGGCTCAACATATTGAAAAAAATTAAAGCCTCCGTAACTCCTGCCCGAGCCTTTAATAAGGCCATTGTCATCAAGAGCAGTTGTTACAATAACCGGTTTTTTTAAATCATCTGCAATCCTGTTTGCTACCAAGCCAGCTAAACCATCAATTATTTCATCATTATGATAAAGATAAAGATTTCCATACAATTCAGAACCATGCTCTTCAATACTTTCCCTTGCAGAAGATATTATTTCAGATACAATTTTTTTTCTTTTTCTGTTTAGCTTTTGAATTTCTGTTGTAATTTCTGCGATTGATTCTTTATCATTCTCAAGAAAAAATTTTACAGTTAAATCAGTTTCACCAAACCTTCCCGGAGCATTAAGAAGAGGGGCAACTCCCCAGCTTATACTTTTTGTATTAACCGGATCATCTTTTAGTAAAGAGTTAATTCCATAGTGCCCCTCCCCTCTGTTAAGAAGAGAAATTCCGTATTTTATCATCTGCCTGTTTTCATTATGAACAGGCATTATATCAGCTATTGTGCCCAGAGAAACCAGAACAAGATACTGTTTAAGCAATGAAAAAATTTTTGTAGAACTGCGAAGCTGCATTTCAAGAAAAACCTTACAGGCTAAATCCATGCGGCTTTTGCAAAGAGCAGGATTAATCCCATACTCTTTTACCATTGAATCAATTATAGAGGATAAATCCCTTGTTCCGGAATTATCTTTTCCAGTATAAAGTTCACTTATATATTTAACCTTAATATCGCTGTAAAACGACTTAATCATTTTTATAAATTCAGAATCTTCATCAAAAAGTACAAAAAAATCTTTATCATTTATTTTCTCTGAAATATATTCAGTAAGGTTGCTGTTCCGTACAGCATCACAATGTGTAACACAGCCATTTATTAAAAAAGAGAATTCATAACCCTGTTCGTGTTTTATGGTAATTACAAATCTGTTATCAAAACCGGCTATATAGCTATAGAGCAAGGCATGTGCCAGTTTAAAAGTAACGCCAACTCCAGCGAGTTCTTTAAATGGATAAGGGCAGTCTTTCTGTTTTGGATTAACAATTACAGCATCAGGAACAACATCATCAGGTTCATGATGGTCGGTAATTATAACATCAATGCCCTGTTTAGAGGCCATATTAATCTCTTCAAAATCCCTTATTCCTGAATCTACAGTAATAATAAGATCAACTCCCTGATCTATAAATTCCTGAATAACATCACAGGTTAAACCATATCCTTCTTTGTTCCTTGGATACCTTATAATGGGGGTATTGCCAAGCTTTACAAGAAGGTCATAAATAATAGTAAGGGATGTAATTCCATCAAGGTCAGAATCAGCAAAAATTGCAATTTTGCTTTTTAGTTCAAGGTGTTTTTTAATAAGGGTTTGTGCCTCATAAATTCCTTTCATTAAAAAAGGTGAATGTAAATCAGCTAATTCAGGATACAAAAACCTGTAAATATCTTCCTCTGTTCTATATCCCCTTGAGTATAAAATTGCAACAACAGCTCTTTCTATGCCTGTGCCAAGGGCTATATTTGAAACAATAGTATTATCAACTTCAGGAATAACCCAGCTGCTTTTCATAAACCTATTTACCCTTATCACTTCCCTGCAAGGCAAAAAATTTAGCCTTATCATTTTGATGCCTGGGAATATATTCTATTTTAAATTCTTTATTTTTTGAAAGAAGATCCATTAAATTTTCATAATACCTTAAAATATTTTTATTGGAAATTTGTACTGTTCCATTAATATGCTTAACAAGGATATCGGAATCTGTTCTTATCTTTACATCCTTTGCCTCAAAATATTCTGCTATTTGAATAGCGCGTATTACAGCCGTATACACAGCTGCAAGCTTTGTTCTCTTTCCTATAAAATCTGACACCTTACCAATCTGCCTGTCATTGCTATCTAATATAACAATCCCTATACCTGAATCACCGGTAGTTCCAGATGACTCTGCCCCAACATAAAAAACAAGAGAGGCATTGATAGGAATTACTGACAATTCAGCACCAGTAAAAAGTCCGCGAGTCATTTTCCCATCCTGTTCAAATTGATCAGATAAGAGAGAAAAATCAGGTTTTTTTCTGATAATGATTTTTTTTCTGGAAGAGATTTTCTCATGCTTTAAAAGCAGTTTTCTGGCATCATCAATAATAGCAACAACATCTGATTCTTCGCAGGAGGCTAAATCAGATATTTTATCTATCGTTTTGCCCTCTGACAATAGCTGCAAAACCCTGTCAATAGTTAAAATCATAAAAGCTGTCTCCCGATATTTTAGTAATAAATAAATCTTCCACAGTTAGTACAGATTTCTACAGACACATTTTTTGAAACAGAAGTAGCAAGAGAGGATGGAATCTGAAAATTACAATGACTGCAAATTTCTCCATTAAGCCGGGCAATTGCAATACCATCTTTTGATGCTATAAGCTTTAAAAACCTTGATTTCACCTTAGGAGACAAGTCTTCGCTTAACTCATCAAACCTGTTTTTATTTTTTAAAATTTCATCATTAAGTTTTTCAATCTTTTTGTTTAAGGAAGATATATCTGAAGCAGTCTGATTTGCAGACTCTTCGAATTTTTCTCTTAACAGATTTATTTCTGATTCAGAAGTTTCACTCTTTTCCATTAACTCAAGCACTTCATGCTCAACCAAATCTTTTTCATTTTCCAGCCTGATGATCTCTGACTCATTGGTTTCGATTTCCCTTGCGGATTTTAATAAATCTTTTCTTTCCTCGGTTTTTTTAAGCCTGCTTTCAATATCTACAAGAGCTATTTCTTTCTCTTTAAGTTTTTTTTGAATAGATTTATACTGTAACTCTTTTTTTTGTAAATTTTCCCTGTCGCTTTTAAGGTGATTTTCCCAGGTAGAGATAGACTTTTTACTGCGATTTATCTCCGCCTCATCAGCCATGACCTGTTTCCAGAAATACTGCAACTCTAACATTATACTTATATCATTCATAATATCTCAATACACTTTAAATGGATTTTTTTCAATTTCCGATTCAATTACTTTTACAGATGCACCTTCTTTATCCAGGTTTCTTTTTACTATTTTTGCCAAAAGATTTTTGAAAATTTTTTCTGTACCAAAATGTCCTGCATCAATTACACATTTATTATTCTCAATTACTGACTTTATATGATGATAGCCAACATCTCCTGTAATAATACAATCAGGATTATTGATGTTTATTACCCTCTCAATAGAGCTGCCTCCTGAACCATTCAAAAAAGCAATTTTTTTTATAATGCTCTTTTCATCACCAGCAAAAATAACATAATCCAGGTTCAGCCTCTCCTTTACTATATCCAGGAGAAGCTTCAATTCAATACCCTCATTTATCTCTGCAAAAGATCCCAGACCAAGGGGCTTGTCTTCAAAAACTTCCCTTTCCAAAAGAACTGAGCTGTTATTAAATCCCAACACTTCAGCAAGGTAGCTATACATTATTTTATCAAAATTAGTATGCATAGAAAAGAGGGAAATACGCTTTGAAATTAAATTAATAATATTTTCAGATTTAACATCTCCCTGCATAATAGATTTCACAGGTTTAAATATCAGGGGATGATGACTAATAATAAGATTGCAATTTAAAGCAATCGCATCGCTGATAACAAACCTGTCAGGATCAAGGCAGATGTAAACACCGCTAATCTCCTCTTCAGGAAAGACAACCTGATTACCTGTATTATCAAACGATTCCTGAAGAAAAACGGGGAAACCTTCATCTAAAAGATATAATAGATCACTAACTTTCATATAAATATAATAATGTTTTAATCATTATCATTGTCAACATTTATTCTTTATTACAATACCAGCATTGAATCTCCATAGGAAAAAAAACGATATTCTTCAGCAACAGCTTCTTTATAAGCTCTCATTATAAGATCATACCCTGCAAAAGCTGATACAAGCATAAGCAGCGTTGAGTAAGGGGTATGAAGGTTAGTAATTATACCATCAATTGATTGAACCTTGCGTGGAGGGTAAATAAAAATTTCAGTTTCACCTGAACCGTGAGTGTATGCTCCATTGGAATAAATACTTTCAAGCACTCTCAGGGATGTTGTACCAACAGCAATAATTCTTCTCCCTGCACTTTTTGCCTTATTTAAAATTGCTGTTGTTTCTTCGTCAATAGTATAAACCTCTGAATGCATTTTATGCTTTAACAGATCATTTTCACGAACAGGGCTAAAAGTACCCCAGGAAACATGCAATGTCAAAAACAGCTTCTCAATTCCCATGTTACTCATATTTTTAAAAATCTCATCTGTAAAATGCAGACCTGCAGTAGGAGCTGCTACAGCACCGCTCTCTGTTGCATAAACAGTCTGGTATCTTTTCGCATCATCAGAATCTGTCTTACGCTTAATATAAGGAGGAAGGGGTATTTCTCCTATCTGTTTTAATATTTCATCAGTAAGAACAATGGAGGATTCAACTTTCAAATACTCCCCTACTCTTTCAATCACTTTGAAACTTATGCTTTTATCAGCTATTGGAGATATCATTTCCCCTGTTTTAATTCTTCTGGTTCTATTACATACGATCATCCATATGGTGTCAGAAATTTTTTTTGTAAGCACCACCTCTACTTTCCCGCCATGTACTCTTTGGCAAAAAATGCGTGCATGAATAACCCTTGTATTGTTAAAAACAAGTACATCATCTGCCCGTAAAAATTGTAAAATAGAACTAAACCTGGAATGGGTAAAATTACCGGAATTTTTATCAATAAAAAAAAGTCTGGAATCAGACCTGTTTGCCTGGGGAAATTGAGCTATGAGATGCTCTGGCAGGTCATAATTAAAATCTTCAAGAGTGTATTCTTTATTATCAGCAGCAATCTTCATTACTGGACAAAATTAGCAGAAGGCGTCCTATGAGCAAGATAATTATTTTTAAATTTTACAAATTTTATTTTATAATAATAATGACTTAGTATCTCTTTATAGTTCTGTCCATGCTCGCCCCTGCCCTTTGCACCCCATTGGCTCATGCCTACCCCATGTCCCCAGCCCTTGCCATGAAGAATAAGAGAGTTGCCATTTCTTTCTGAAGTAAAAAAGGTACTTCTGATTTTTGAGCCTGGAAATAGCAGTCTGAATTCATTACCTGTTAAATTAATATTACCGCTGCTATGTACAACATTTATATCAACTACTCTGCTGTCAAAACGTTTAAAAGAGATACTTTTTATTTTCCCCATCCTGGAATATTTTTTTGTCAATGCATCACTAATTTCATCAAATGAAAGTATAACTTCCCAGCTATAATGAGGAGAGTCCTGATCAAAGCTACATTCAACACCGCGAATATATGGCAGATCACTCCCTTTCCATACATATTTAGGATCAATAGTTTTCCCTCCGCTGGATGAATGAAAATAGGCTAGTATGGGCTCATGCTCATAAGTCATAATAATACCCTTTGTTTCCTGCACTGCCTTTGTAGAACCAGGAGATTCAGTTATTATTCCCTTGTAAACCTGGAAGTTTGTTGTACTATCAATATCGTAAATAGCCTGGCTTTTATTTTTTTTAAGCAGATGATAAAATGTATATGTTCTTGAAGCAACAGCTTGAGCCTTAAGAGCTTCCTGATTCCATGAAGCAGGCATTTCAGACGGAATAACGCTGTAGAGATATTCTTCAACATTTACAACATTTACAATATGAATTTTCCCAAGAAGATTATGAAGCTCAAATTTTCCTCTATACCCTATGTCATTTATAAATATAGGTTCTCCTGTTGGTTCAATAATATAAGGTGTGAGAATTTTTTCAGGGTAAAAAATCAATCCACCTTTTCTGGTTTCATAAACAATATTATTGCTCTTTTTATCAATTACCTTAAGTCCACCTTTAGAGGTAATTTGAAACTTTTTGTTTTCAGTTGAAACAAGAACATTTACATAGTTGATGTCATAGCTAATACTTGCCTGCTTTTTTTTCAGATACTTTGGTGAAGGCGTACATGATAAAAATACAAGGCCTGACACACAGATAGAAATTATTATATTTATAAAAATACGCATAATAGAGCAATTA
Source organism: uncultured Leptospirales bacterium (assembly GCA_964438485.1). Taxonomy (GTDB): domain Bacteria; phylum Spirochaetota; class UBA4802; order UBA4802; family UBA5550; genus JBBAGC01. The sequence goes on from CAYTLM010000001.1 coordinate 25,985, forward strand.
ACCCTTTGGATGATAATTTTTATGAATTTCATGAAGCTTCTTTCTGGCCATATGAGTATAAACCTGTGTTGTAGAAATATCCATGTGGCCTAAAAGCTCCTGTACTGATCTTAAATCAGCTCCATTTTCTATAAGATGAGTAGCAAATGAATGCCTCAAGGTATGAGGAGTTATATTTTTTTGAATTTCAGTGCCAGCAACATAGTTTTTTAATAAACGCCAAACAGACTTCCTGTTAAGCTGGGAACCTTTTTTGCTTACAAAAAGGAATTCGCTCTCCCTTGTACCAAGAATGGCTGATCTAGAATTTTTAATATATTTTGTAAGTAATCTTAAAGCTTCCTTCCCAACAGGCACAAGCCTTTCCTTGTCCCCTTTACCTATAACAGTTATAAATGAATTTTCAAAATCAACATCACTTTTTTTCAAATCAATCGCTTCAGAAATTCTTAATCCACTTGAATATAAAAGCTCAAAAATTGTTTTATCCCTAAGCTCGTAGCTATCCTCTTCAGATATGGAATTAAAAAGTCTGTCTAATTCATTTATAGTTAAAAAATCGGGAAGCGATTTTTCAACCTGGGGAGTTTCAATTTTCTCAGTAGGATTAATTCTGCCATCTTCCAGATTATCAGACAAAAAATTATAAAATTGCCTTATAGCTGCAAGTGAACGGGCAAGAGTCCTTGAAGAATTATTTTTACTTGTTTTTTCATATTTCAGGAATTGCTGAATATCATCCTGGTTGGCTTCCATAATATTTCTATTCTTTGATGATAAAAAATCACTGAATTTTTTTAAATCATATGTATATGAGTAAATAGAATTCTGTGAAAGCCCCTTTTCAACTTGCAAGAACTTTTTAAATCTTTTTATAGCCGCAACTTCTTTCACCGGATTACCCCTGTAATAGTTTTACTACCCTCCAAAACTAAATAATCTTTACCAGGAATGATTTATTGAAGATAACAATTACATTTAATATATCGGTAAGCCCATATTATGTCTTAATAGAATAGATTTTTTTATTCAAAAAAAGACATAATTTTTTAAAAAAAGAGTTTATTCTGCCCTTATTAAGGTTACATGAGGAAGTAAGAGGTCTTGGTTTTTACTTCTTTAAAGTTTTTTTTCTTTTTTTGACAGGTTCATCATTTATAATTTCCCCATCTTTAAATACAATTTTTCTGTCAGTATAATCAGCAATTTCAGATTCATGAGTTACCATTATTATAGATATACCGGTTTCTTTATTCAGCCTTGTAAAAAGATTCATAATCTCTGCTGAATTTTTTGAATCGAGATTACCTGTAGGTTCATCAGCAAGAATAATTGTGGGATCATTGATCAATGCCCTGGCAATTGCCACACGCTGCTGTTCCCCTCCTGAAAGCTTGTTGGGATGATGATGATACCTTCCGGATAAACCCACAAGATCAAGAAGGCTTTTTGCTTTTAAGTTTAATTCACTGGACGATACGCCGCCTTTATAAAACAGGGGAAGCTCTACATTTTCAATTGCACTTGTTCTTGCAAGAAGGTTAAAACCCTGAAATACAAATCCAATTTTTTTATTTCTTATTTCAGCTTTTTGATCATTGTTAAGAGAGCTTCCATCAATACCATCAAGAATATAGGTTCCTGAAGTTGGAGTATCAAGAAACCCTAAAATATTCATAAAGGTGGATTTTCCTGAACCTGAGGCACCCATTATAGCCATAAACTCACCCAGATGGAAATCCAGAGAAACACCTTTTAAAGCTTTAACATTGACCTCTTCACTAAGGTTATATATTTTTATCAGATTTTTTATTTCTATAATTTTCTTTTTCATTTTCAGTCAGATCTATACTATTTATCCTTTATCCTGATAAGCACCTCTTCTTTGTCTGTAAGGCCTGAAACTATTTCAGTATAAAGATCGCCTGACAATCCCGTTTCAACCTTAACACCTTTGTATGGCTTCCCAACAATTCCTGACTTAACCCAAACCATATTACCTGATGAACCGGGAATTTCTCCATCTTCAGGTGCAACCATTAATGCCTGGTTTAAAATGCGCATTACATTCTCCTTTTCGTCAACTACTACTGTTGCAGTAGCTGTCATACCAGGCTTTAAAAGAAGCTCTTCATTATCTCCAACAACAATACACTGATAGGAAACCAGACTCCCGCTTTTTACAGGATTAATTCGCACCTGTTCAATTTTTCCTGTAAAACGTTTTTCAGGAAAGGCACTTACTGTAAAAATTACCTGCTGCCCTGTTTTAATAAAACCAATATCTGACTCATCCACGCTTATAGTGAGAAGCATTTTTTTCATATTTTCAGCCAAAAGGAAAAGTGGAGCATTAACAGATATGGGATCATCTTTACTACGGTATATATTAATTACAATGCCATTGATAGGGGAATGGACATTGGCAAAATCTTTTTCAGATTTCACCTGTTCATAATCAAGTTTTATCTGAGTGTACTTGTTTTGAACAACCTTATAATTCATTTCAGCCTGCTCCATTGCACGCTTTGAAATTAAATTATCTTTAAACAGGTTTTCTTTCCCTTCCAGGTCTGCCTTGGCTGATAAAACCTCAAGGCGTGCGCTTTCAAGCTGTCCGGATATACGTTCTATTTTCTGCTCTATAGCGGCTGAATCTATTTTTAATAACAATTGCCCTTTGGAAACTGTTTGATTGAAATCTGTATAAGTTTTAAGAATTATGCCATTTATTTTACTAAGAATTACAACAGGATCCACCACATCCAATTCACCTGTTACAGCAATAGTCTTTTTTACTACCCCTTGAGTAACACTATCAAAAATATATTCTTTCTTATCAGATTTGCTGCAATTTCTTATAAATAAAGCTACAATAAGAAATAAAACAGCAGCAATAATATAGACTACTGTTTTTCTGCCTGGTTTAAACATATTGACTCCTCTTCAATACCAATTGTATTTGCAAGTCCGGCAAAGGTTTGCAGATAAGAATATTTTGCTTCAAGATGACCCAGCCTTGCCTTGATTACACTGAGTTCAGCATCCTGTAGATCCATTAAAGAACCATTTCCATATTCATAACTCCTCTGAGCAAGCAGCTGATGCCTTTCCGCATTGTCATGAATAAGAAGAGAAAGCTCTAACCGCTTTTTGATTTCATCAAGACTTCTTACCTGATCTCTTATTGTATTTTTTGTTCCTGTAAGAATATCTTTTTCTTTATATGACAAAATATTATAATCACTTTCTGCTGAATCTACAAGAGCACTTGTTTTCCCACCTGAATAAACAGGAATTGCTGCTTTGATTGTACCATGAAAAGCAGGACTCCAGCTTTCACCTTTAAAGTTGTCTGCAATATTTTCTGCCATCTGAATTTTTTTATTCTCATATCCAAACCCAAGCAAAAGGTCTACTTTTGGGAAATGATTAGCCCGCTCTTGGGATATTTTTAGTTTTGCGATTCTTTTTTCGAGTTTTGTTTTTCTAATCATGGGGTTATAAATATCCGCTAATCTATAAAGATCTTCCAATGAATATTTAAGCTCAGGGAATACTTCAACTTCAACAGGAGAGAAATCACGCGAATCATCCTGATCAAGCCCCATGGAATTAAGAAGATTTTGCTTCATTCGCCTTTCATCATTTTTTGCCCGTTCATAAAACAATTGAGCATCAGCCATGTCAAGCTCTGCTTTGGTTACATCAAGAACAGGCCTTGAGCCATTTTCAAAAAGAAGACGAGCCAAATCTGCTTTCCGCCTATTCTTTTCAAATATCTCTTCCCAAAGCTCCAGAGTTTTTTTAGACTGCAAATATCCATAATAGGACTTCTTTACATTAAAAGTTAAGTTATCCAAAGACTTCTGCCTGTCAATTTTAGAAATATCTATATTTACTTTAGCAGATTCAGTAAGAAGATCTTTTCGGGCATCATAGAGATTATAAATAACAGTAAGGCCTGCGAACAATCCTATATCAGTATCCTGACCTGGTATATTAAACGCAGTATTAGCACTAGCACCTGGCTTAGTATACTCAACAGTTTTAAGCTCCCCATCGATCAAAACACTTTTTGAAGCTACTGCTGCTCTGTAGCCTGCAACACTTTTTTTATTATTTTCAATTGCAATAAAAACATCAGGATGATTTTGCAAAGCAATATGAAGGCACTCGGTCAGGGTTATTTCTCGTTGCAAAGCCTCCAGATTAAAAGGAATAATTGCTAAAATTATAACTAACAAGAATATTCTTCTATGAAATTTCATTACAACCTTTAACGTATTATGATAATAATTTTTTATATATCATTAAATAGCTCTTATCTGTCAAGACAATAAAAAAACATGAATTATTCAAAAAATATCCAAAGGAACATAAAGTATTAAATCCGAACTGCTTATTTGTGCCAAAAATACTTGAATTTAAAAAAATAGTATATTATTTCAAAAATTGTTTGACACTTATGTCATATAAAATTATCAGTATTCCCATTGTTAAGCTGGCGTAGCTCAATCGGCAGAGCAGCTGATTTGTAATCAGCTTGTTGGGGGTTCAATTCCTCTCGCCAGCTCATAAACTTTGGTGAGGTTCCCGAGTGGCCAAAGGGAAAAGACTGTAAATCTTTCGGCGAAGCCTTCGAAGGTTCGAATCCTTCCCTCACCAGATTAAAAAAGAAAGACCTCTGATAATCAGAGGTCTTTCTTTTTTGGACCCTGCCTGTTTTTTATCATCATCTGCCCATAACCTTTTTTATTTTGTAATCAACAACTCCTTGAACAGAACTGATTAAAAGGATTGCCTTAAATCTATTGTTGTATAACCTATGGATAAAATTTAACCTGAAAAAGACAGGAGAATAAAATGAGCTATCAATTCTATTCAGTTGAGAAAAAAGGCCCCATTGCCTGGGTATGGCTAAACAGACCTGATAAAAAAAACAGCATGAATCCACCAGCATGGACAGAGACAATTCCAATTTTTAAAGAACTGGACGAGGATGATGAAATTCGTGTAATAATCATGGCAGGAAAGGGTTCGTGTTTTTCTGCAGGAATAGATCTTATGTCAATGATACCGTATTTCAGTGAACTAATGGATAAACAGCAATACGGAGGCATTAAAAGAAAATTCTTTGAAAAAATTTTAGATCTTCAGGATGGAATTTCAGCTATGGAAAAATGCCGCAAGCCAGTAATTGCAGCAATCCATTCACACTGCATAGGCGGCGGACTCGATTTAGTAACAGCCTGCGATATAAGAATATGCACCAAAGATGCAATTTTTTCACTTCGCGAAGCAGCTGTAGGATTTGTTGCAGATGTTGGCGTACTTCAAAGAATCCCTGTAATTGTTGGCCAGGGCATAGCAAGAGAACTTGCTTTTACAGCAAAGGATATAGATGCTCAAAGAGCCAAGGAGATCAATCTTGTAAATTCAGTTCATAAAGACCTTGACGAACTGCTTGCTGCGGCTGAAAAAATGGCAATGGAAATTGCTGAAAACTCACCCCTTGCAGTGCAGGCTTCAAAGGCTGTGCTGAAATATGGAATTGGGAAATCAATAGATGACTCTTTAAAATTCAATGCAGCAGTGAGCAATTATACCATACCGTCAAATGATTTGATGGCAGCTGTGGAATCATTCAGCAAAAGGACTAAACCTGTATTCCCAGGAACATGATATTTTTTCCGGGACAGGATAATTATAAGAAAATTCCTGTCCCGGAATTTCATCTAATCATATAAGCTTAACCTAAACCAGGGAATATATCAATAGCTTTTCTTCTATTCCAGGCCAGCTGTATAAATCAATATTTTCCTCTTCCTTATGAGTGAAAAGCAATTCATAAAAGTGTTCATCTCCTGAAGAAGCCGGATGGGGATTCCCAATATAAATTATTTTCTTCCCTCCTCTCTTTTTATAATTATACAGGGCATTATATGCCATAGTGCTCATAGGCATGGGCCATGCCATAAAAAGCGTTCGTTCAGGATGAGCAGATGCTGCTGATTCATCCCCCTGGATAATATTATACCAGGAATCATCAAACCATGCATTACCTTTGTACCACTCCCAGGGAGCATGTTCTCCTGGTGGAAAGCTGTCATAGGCAATAACATCCCCACCCATTTCACTTATACATCTGGCCCAGTATCCGCTCCCAGCCCCTATTTCAACAATTGGAGAACAGGCTGCTATTTTTTTGAGTATTTCATAATAGGGAATGGTAAAGCTATATTCAGTAACAAAATCATTGCGCATAAACAAAAGCTTTGATGCTGTTTCATCTATTCCAGTATCTATATTATCATCAATTAATTTTAACACCTTTTTCAGATAGGGATTATATATAGTGAAATCTTTATTGTCTGGCTTAAATTCCAGGATGCTGTTTTTTATGGAATACATTTGAACCTTATAAATAAATGAATTTTAATTTTTAAAATCTGTAATAAAGAATATTACAAAACCATTTTAACACTTTCTGGTTTAAAGTACAGAAGATAAAAACAGTACATAGAAATAAATTGCTATAGTAAAATAGAATAATAATTTGACAAAATCTATTTTTAATACTGAGGTAATACTTAGTAAAATAGAAATGTGAACAGCAATTCAAAAGTCCCCCTATGAGGGATTTATAATATTATTGGAAAAAGCCCCTATCCCCTAAAGGGGGAATAAATCTTATTTGTTTTTCCAATATTTTATAAAAAGAATTATAATAATACTGGAATAAAAAATGTTCAATATACATGAAAAATACTCCAGACATCTGGCAATAAAAGACTGGTCAGATGAAACTCAAAAAAAACTTGCCTCAGCCCATGTTTTTGTAGCTGGTGCAGGTGGATTAGGAAGCCCCCTTCTTTTTTATTTGGCAGGTGCTGGCATAGGCAATCTCACTATATGCGATTTTGACGTAGTTTCAGCTTCCAATCTCAACAGGCAGATTCTCTACACTGAAAATGATATAAGTAAAAACAAGGTCTTTACTGCTGCAAAGCGTTTAAAGGAGCTGAACAGCAGCATAAACATCACCTGTATTAACTCATCTCTTTCAGAGGATATCCTGGACAATATAAAACCCGTTGATTTAATAATTGACTGCCTTGATAATTTTAAGGGACGTTTTATCCTTAATAAAATTTCCTTAAAAAAAAACATACCTCTTGTACATGCAGGAATTTCCGAATTTTTTGGGCAGATCACATTCCTGAAACCTGGTGAAACACCATGTTTAGCCTGCTTTGTAGAACCTGATTCTGAAAACAGCAGCCCTGGAATTATAGGTGCTACAGCAGGAATCCTTGGCTCAATGCAGGCTATGGAGGCAATTAAATATATTACAGGAACAGGAGAGAATCTTGCAAACAGAATACTTTTTGTTGACTGTAAAACAATGGAATTCACTATAATAAATATTAATAAAAATCCTGCGTGTTCCTGCTGCAGTAAAAAGGAGATTTAAAATGAAATTCAAGCTTAAACTGTTTATTGTGCTTTTTATTATTCTTTCTATTGCTGGTGGATATTTTTATATGAAATACTATTTCACCTATGAGCAGAAGAATATTACACAAAAAAAAATTGAATCAATAAAAGGTCAAAACCTTGTAGTTACAGTTTTTGGACTGGATGGCAAAATCATTAAACGCTGGACTGGTGTAAAGAAAATCACAGCATGGAGTGATGAAAGAAACTATACCTTCTTTTATACAAAAGAGGGAAAATATGTGCAAATACCAGAATCAGTGTGGTATATTGCAGAAGAGGAATAATTGCGCAATATTTCCATTACATCTATCAAAGGGATTGGTCCTGTAAAGGCAAAAGTTTTAGCAGCTGAAGCTGGAATAGAAAACATAGAAGACCTGCTTTACTATACTCCGCGTAAATACCTGGATAGATCATCAATTAAAGAAATAGTAAATGTCTTTGCTGAAGAAGAAGTTACAGTAGCAGGAACAATTATTTCAGCAAAAATAATTCCCTCACGAAAAAAAATGTTTGTTGTTGAAATTTCAGATGGAACAGATATTCTGAAAGGAGTTTTTTTTGCAGGAATATCTTTTTTTGAAAAAATTTTTATACCAGGTGAGCCTGTTATTTTTTCAGGGAAAATAAAAATTTTCCGCGGCAAGCAGATTGTACATCCTGACTTTGATTTTTTGGATGACAACTCGCAATACAAGGCTATAAACACAGGCAGAATTATACCACTATACAGATCCTCCGAAGCTCTTAGAAAAACCGGATTTGACTCAAGAGGATTTCGCAGAGTAATAAAGCATGCTCTTGACCAATACAGAAAAGTCATTCACGACTCTTTAGACAAAGCCATACTTGACAGATACAGGATGATCCCATTGGATGAAGCAATTGCCGGTATACATTATCCTGATTCTTTTGAGCATGTAGAAAAATGCAGAGTGCGCCTGGCTTTTAACGAAATATTTTTTTTACAGTACTATATGGCAATTTCAAAAAAAATTCTTTTTTCTGAAACAAAAAAAAATAATTATAACTACGACCTGTCCCTTACAAGAAAATTTATTTCCTCTCTCCCCTTTACACTTACTGAAGAGCAAAAAAAATCCCTTAAAGAAATATCATCAGACCTTACATCACAAATGCCCATGAACAGGCTTTTACAGGGTGATGTTGGTACAGGAAAAACTATTATAGCCCTTTCATCAGCACTCGTTCCAATTTCAGCAGGAAGACAGGCAGCACTAATGGTTCCCACTGAGATCCTTGCTTTACAACATTACAAAACAGCTTTAAAATATTTACCGGATAGTGTTAAGTGTTCATTATTATTGGGCGGTATGAAAAAAAAAGAAAAAGATGAAGTTTATAATTCAGTATTATCAGGAGATACAAACCTGATAATTGGAACCCATGCCCTTATTCAATCTGAACTTAAATTCAGGGATCTTGCCTATATAATAATTGACGAACAACACCGCTTTGGTGTTGAGCAAAGGGCAAAACTTCGCTCTAAGGGTAAAAATACAGATCTCATGGTAATGACAGCAACGCCTATTCCCAGATCATTATCAATGACCCTTTATGCAGACATGGACATATCATCTATTCGAAATAAACCTTTTAACAGAAATATTGTTGAAACCTTTTCTTTTCCAGAAAGCCGCATTAAAGGTGTTTACAATTCAATGGGAAAGTATATTAAACAGGGCAGACAAATTTTCTATGTTCTGCCACTCATTGAGGAATCAGAAAAAATTGATCTTAAATCAGCAGAAGAGACCTTTTTGCTTCTTAAAGAAACAGTTTTTCCCCAATACAAAGTTTCACTGTTGCACAGCAAAATCCCCCGTGAAGAAAAAGATGAAATTATGTATTCTTTCAGAAATGGCGAAACAGACATTCTTGTTTCAACTACAGTAATAGAAGTAGGAATAGATATTCCAAATGCAAACATAATGATCATACACCATGCTGAAAGGTTTGGGCTTGCACAAATACACCAGCTTAGAGGACGCGTTGGCAGGGGTGAGCATAAATCCTTTTGCATCCTTATTCACCCTGATAATATTGGCAAAGAAGCAAAAGAAAGAATAAAAATTTTAACTGAAAATTCTGACGGGTTTTCCATTTCAGAACTTGATCTTAAAATGCGAGGGAGCGGTCAGCTCATAGGCACAAGACAACATGGTATTTCTGATTTTGAATTTACAGACCTGACAAAGGATATTGATATTATTTTAAGTGCAAAAA
>CAYTLM010000002.1:0-32749 GCA_964438485.1 uncultured Leptospirales bacterium
ATTAACTTTTTTTATAGTTTTTTACTTAATTTATACCGCATTAGTATTAAAAAAGGTTCAATATTAACAGGAATTTATTTATCCCCCTCTGGGGGAAGTCGAAATAAATTTATTTAGCATGTCAGGTTAATCGACTGGGGGTCGAAAGAAAAAATGTGGGAAGAAGTGAGCTCATTGAGGAGAGGGAGGTTAGGAGGGTGAGGTCTTAGGGAATGGGGTCTTAGGGGTCAGAGCACCATCCGCCTTCTTCTCGATACAGCTCTGCGAGCCACTCGAAGTCCGGCGAAAACGGTTACCGAGTGCCGACAAAGTCGGTGTATCGAGGTAACCAGGGGTCAGAGCACCCATTCCTAACGGTTACCGAGTGCCGGCGAAGTCGGTGTATCGAGGTAACCCTAAGGTCGCTAACCCCTCCGGCAAAATTAATTTATTCTTTAAAAAGAACTGGTTGATTTTTTTGTATTTTTAATATTTTAAGGAGAAAAAATTAATTTTATTAAAAATAAGAAAATTTATTAATACTTGACAATGACTATTTTTATATCGATATGTTTTGTATCATATTTTTATTTAAATTCATGTTATATGCACTAATCTTTGATTATTATAGAAACAAAGTTTTTTAATGATATATATTATACGAGGCTGATAAAAAATGAATGCTTTAAGGATTAATGGCTATATAGGGAAAGACGGTTTAAAAATCGGTATTAATAAACTCAAAATGTTTAAAAACAAAAGAGTCGAAATAATAATACTTCCTAAAGATGAAAAAACTCACAAAACTGATAAGACAAATTTTTTTGAAGCTGTTGGTAAAGTTGATATTGATATAGATGAGATCAATTCTTTACGTGAACTCAGCAGAATTTAAAGGCTATTGAATATTGGAAAAAGAAAAAAAACTACTTTTAGCAGATTCAAATATAATAATTGATTTTTGGAAATTGACAATGAAGTCACCTTCTTCTCGATACAGCTCTGCTGGACTCAAAGTCCGGCGAAAAATTAGGGGTCAGAGCATCCATTCCTAACGGTTACCGAGTGCCGACGAAGTCGGTGTCACCTCAAAGACCCCTCCCCGGCTCTGCCGTGCCCTCATTCGACGCTTTTTGCAACATCCTGTTGCGCGTCGAAACACACACATCCTGTGTGTAGCCCACAGTGGAGGCCAGCCGTTTTTGTACATCCTGTACAGGACTGGCACGCTGTCATCGTGACAGCAGAGGGCTGTGAATCATAAAAATCTCAGGTTTTATATTAAACTTTCAGATCCATAAAATCAATAATTCAATACTTACAAAAAATTCATGCCACAATTCCCTCTTCTCCATGTGGGGAAGAGGGTTAGGGAGATGGGGTCAGAAGAAGGCTATATTAAGGGGTCAGAGCCCCCCATTAAAAATATAAAACTGAAATCAACAAAAATATATAAATTAATTGTCAACAATTAGCCTTATTCTATTATTGTCCCCTATACTGAAAAAATATTATTATGTATAATGTTAATATATGCTTTAAAAACCAGATATACCTGATATAAGTTAAAAATTCATTAAAATGGAGAGATACTATGAAAAATATAAAATCAGTTATTTTTGCCGGAGGCGGATGCAGATGTTTATGGCAGGCTGGATTTTGGGATACTGTAATTCCTGCATTAAATATCAAACCTGAAATTGTGGCAGGAGTTAGTGCTGGTGGTGCAATGGCAGTTATGGCTACCAGCGGAAGAAGTAAAGCAGGGCTTGAATCGATGAAAGCAGCTACAGCTGCAAATAAAAAAAATTTTTATATAGAGAACATGTTTACAAAGAAAAAAGTTTTCCCTCATTATGATATATACAGAAACGCTATAATAGATATAATTGATGAAAAAACTTTTGAGAAAATAAAAAAAGGTCCTGAGATAAGGGTACTTGTTGCACATCCGCCTTTTTACCTTGGACCACGAAGCGGAACATTTACAGGTCTAATGTCTTATGTAGTTGAAAAAGCAATCAAACAGCCGGTACACCCTGCTTTTGCCGGGAAACTGGGCTTTAAATCAACTGTAGTAAAGCTAAATGACTGCAGTAATGCAGAGGAAATAGCATATGCTATTTTATGCTCATCCTGCACTCCCCCATTTGTCCCAATAATGAAGCTTGGAGAAAAAACCGCCCTGGATGGAGGAATAATAGACAATGTGCCAGTTAAGGCAATAGGGGAAGATGAAAGCAGAGGCGACATGCTTATACTTATGTCAAAAACATATAAAAAGGGCAGAATCCCTGATATTCCTGGAAGAATTTATGTTGAACCATCAAAAACACCGGATGTATTCAAATGGGACTATACCAGCCCTGAAAAACTTCAGGAAGCATACGATGATGGCTGCAGAGACGGAGAGCTGTTTATAAAACATAACAGGTAAAAAAATAAATGGCATAGTTTATTGTGCCATTTAATAAAATCAGTTCCCGTATTTTTTTCTTATTTCAATTAATTCTTCAATATTATCTGTGATAATTCCGGTAGCACAGGGGCTTAAAAGTTTATACTCTTCCTCTGTATTTAAAGTCCAGAAAATAACCTGAGCCTTTATCATTCTTAAAAAAAGAACAATTATTCTGGATAAAAATCCGGGAATATTGTGAAACATCTCTACCGGAATATTCAAAAAATCGGGTTTAAACTTTCTAATATCAAGTAATGTCTTTACTAAACCTTTTTTTAAATCTTCACTTCCAAAAAGCATTCCTGTCATATATCCGGAATTTTTATAATCAGGGAGAAGATCGTGCCTGAAAGATGAAATAATAATATTTCTCTTTGACCCTGCACGTTCAAGCCTGTTGATAATTTCCGGCGCATCCTCCGGTGTTATAGTTTCATCTTTCAGCTCAATATTTAGAATCTTGTTACGAGGCATCACCTCCAGGAAAACATCAAAATCAGGAACATTTTCTCCTGAGCCAAGATCAAGCTTTTTTATGTCATCCATACTCATCTTCCTGATATCCCTGTCAAGCCCTATCAGCCTTAACATATCAATATCATGAATAATAAGAAAAAAACCTTCATCAGTTTTTTGCACATCACACTCAATCCCATCTGCACCAGCATTAAAAGCTTTTTCAAAGGCAAGGAAGGTGTTTTCCGGATACCGACTGCTATATCCCCTGTGACCAAGTATAAAAATTTCTTTTTGCTTCATCCACTTGTTCCCATTCATATTAAAAGTCTGTTTATTTGTGGCAGATGTAAATTGCAGCAGCACCTAAAGTTTTTGCCTTATACTCTACTTTTTTAAATCCGGCACTCCTTATCCTGTTTATCAGTTGATCTTTATCAAGGAAAGTTGAAATACTCCCTGCAAGATACCTGTAGGCTTCTTTTTTACCGGAAAATAATCCCCCGAAAAAGGGAAGAATTTTTTCAAGGTAAAGATTATAGAAAAATCTTACAACTCCATTCTCTGGTCTGGTAAGCTCGAGAATAAACAGGCTCCCCTCTACATCAAGAACACGAAATGTTTCTGATAAAAAAATATCCACATCAGGAATATTTCTTATTCCAAATGCTATTGTTATCACATCAAAGCTCTTTTCTATAAAAGGGAGTTTACCAGCATCTGCCTGTATATTGCTCCCTGAAAGCCATCCCTTATCAACACCCTTTTTTAGCATGTTAAAAGAAAAATCAAGGGAGTAAACCTGGCCACCTGCTAAAAAAAGCTTCCGGGTTAAATCCCCTGTGCCACAGCATATATCGAGAACTTTTTTATTTTCAAGCTTACCTGCAAGCTTTACCAAATCCTTTCTCCAGAAATTATCTATTCCTAAAGAAAGAAACCTGTTTAAAAAATCATAGGTTGGTACAATTGAATCAAACATTGTGCGCACATAGCGTTTTTTATCACCTGGGTCACTATTGTTCACTTCATAGTTAGAGTAATCTTTCATCTAAAATTCCCATAGTTCATATTAAAGAAATTCATAAAAATAAAGCCTATTATTGCAAGATATTTATTTATTCAAAAAACCTTTGCGCAATAATAAGCCTGAAAAATTAATTCTCCTTTATTAAGGAATTAATATTGACATTAATAATCACTATGTCATATTAAACTTATAAAGAAATTATTCCTGCTTTATGATATATGGAATAATTTAAAAAAAAATAAAAATCCCTGTAAAAAAGGAGAGCATAATGGATTTAGCTATCATTAATTTTATTAGGGAATATCAACAGCTGGTTTACAATACAATTGTTATTGCAGCAATTATTATCGGCTTTATATGTATTTCTGGAGCGATAAGATTTGGAATTGCAATAAATAGAAGAAAAAAGGGAATTTATCCCCCTGCAACCAGTCAAATGGATCATTGATATTCAAATTATTAAGAACAGGTAACATTTTATTGAAATTCTTTAATTATTTGCTGCCGGTAATAATTATTCCCTTATCGGCAATAATTTTGCATTCAGATGAAACAGGAATCTACCAGATTCCTGTTTTTGATTATGTAACAGGACGTTTTGACCCATCTGCCCATAATGCTTTTGTGAATTTAAGCAATACAGCCATACCTGCAGCTCGCAAAAATATTTACCTTCGAAAAGAAGCAGTGGAAGCCTTTGAAAAAATGCTTGCTGATTTCAACAAAGACCACCCTGATATTAAAATCTGGATTCAAAGCGGTACAAGAAATTTTGCAGCTCAAAAGAGTATATGGGACAGAAAATGGACTGGCCAGCTAAGAACCACAGGAACATCTGATATAACCAGAATAAAAGACCCTGTTAAAAAAGCAGAGCTAATTCTCCGATATTCATCCATGCCTGGAACATCCAGACACCACTGGGGAACAGACTTTGACATAAACCAGCTCAACAACAGCTATTATAGCAAAGGCGAAGGTGCTATAATTTACAAATGGTTTACATTAAACGCTCATAAATACGGATTTGGCAACCCCTATACAGCAGGCAGGGGATCTGGTTATGAGGAGGAAAAGTGGCACTGGTCATATCTCCCTCTTTCAAAAATATTTCTCAATGACTGGAATACTCTTTACAGGGATAAGCCTGAAGCATTTAAGACAACAAATCTTTTCCAGGGATCAGAGGAATCAATACATCTGGCTCCTGTTTACGTAAATTCTATAAATGAGGAATGTAAATAATGCTTGAAATATTCAGCACTGCCTATACCTATTACAGAAATATAAAATCAGACCAAATAAAATTATAGGCATTTAAAATCTGGTCTTAAAAAAATAATAATTCAAACGAGGCAAAAATGAAAGAGTTCACAAGATGCAAAGCGTGCAATTATATAATACAAAAAGACAAGCTAAAAGACGTATGTCCAGCCTGTGGTGTTCCAAAAAAATTTTTTGAGGACTATAAATACAATATTTCTAAAAAAAGATACCTCATAATGATGGAGCTCGATTTACACCCGATTCTTCTTCATTTTCCCCAGGCTATTTCAGTATTTATTCCTTTTTTCATAATTCTATCAGTAATTCTTGATGCAGGCATGGGTATAAAACTTCTCAATGGTGCTGAGATCATGGCGTATCTTTTTCCACTAACTGTTGTGGCAGCTTATGTTTCAGGTCTATTTGATGCAAAAACCCGGTTTAAAAAACTTTCTCCACCTGCGCTTAAAGCAAAAATTGCAATTGGTGCAATACTTTTAGCAATTTCTATAATTATTCCACTTCTTGTTTTCTTTATGGGAATTAAAGAAGTTGCAATTTATATATCAATTCTTTCAATTATAGCTTTAGCTATCCAGATTATTCTGGCTCGCATAGGAATTAAATTGATGTTTGCTTATCTGCCTGGTAATTAAGACTATAGGCTGGAATTAATTAAAATATAGATGTTGTTCCTAATCCGGAATTAATCATTCCGGATTTCATCTGTTTTAGTTGCTTCATCTGTTTCATTTATTTCAGTTGCTTCATTTTCATCTTCGGATTCAGTCTTATCTGCTATCTGACCAAGCTTCCGAAGCCTTTTCTCTTCCTTTTTTTTCTTTTTTGCCAGATCTCTCTGACGCTTTTCATAAGCATAATTGTTTCTTGCCAAATTAACATCCTTTTACTCTCTATTTACAAATACTATTCAGGAACAGATATTTGTTTACTATAATACCTTATCTGGCAAGATTTGTCCATAACTTAAACTAAAAGAAAACGATATGTTCCAGATTTAATTTTTCACCAATTAATTTCAAACCACCTTCTCCTGTTGTATCTTCTAAACACAAAAAAAGCATATGCTAAAATCGATGCATTCATAGACCACCATATTCCAGGTGCTCCAATCCCCATAACAATACCAAGCAGAAAACAGAGTGGAATTCTTATAAACCAGGAGCTAAGTACAACAATAAGCATAACACCCCTTGTGTCCCCTGCTCCATTTAAAGCTCCTCCTAAAGTAAGAGCCACAGCCAAAAATGGCTCACTTATCATACTTATGCGAATATAGCGCACGCTTTCTCTTATTACAATTTCATCAGAAGAAACCAGTGTTGCAATAAACCCTGCATTTAAAACGATCACTAAAGTTATTGCTGTAATAATAATTACGCCAAGTGCCATTGTTATTAATCCAGCCCTGTAAGCATGATCATATTTTTTTTCACCCATAAGGTTACCAACTATTACTGCATTAGCCATGTTAAGTGCAATAGCAGGTAAAAATATAGCTGATTCTATACGGCCCCCATTTGTAAAAGCTGCAATTATTTCAACATTATTTTCAGGTAGTGCACTCAGTATAAGAAAAAGCACTGTTCCACCAATCTGCCATGAAATCTGCTGAAGCCCTGTAGGCCATCCAATTTTAAACAATATCCCAAGCAAGGACTTAATAAAGCTTCCGGTTTCCTTTATAAATTTCTTAACATGTAGAAAATTTATTGTACTCCCTATAAATACACTTACAACTGTTGAAAGAGCTATACCGTAATAAGAAACAGGAGTATAGAAAACAAAATAAAAGTTTAAAACAACATTCATTAAGCAGACAATCCCCATTGTTATAAGGGATTTTTTAACTCCCTTTGTAGCGCGAAGAATACCATTGCTGCTTATAAGAAAATAATGAAAAATTAAACCAACTGCATAAATCCTAATCAGGGGAATTGCTATTTTCTTAATCTCATCTGGAACATTCATTATATTAACAACAGGTCCTGTTGTTACAAGTCCGGCTACTCCAAAAAATACGCCAGCAACTGCAGCAGATACAATAGATGTAAAAACAGAATCTGAAACACCCTTGGTGTCCCCGGAAGCAAAGATCCTTGATATTGTTGCAACAATCCCGGTTGTTAATGAATTAGCTACAACAACAAATATAAAATATATCTGCATGGAAAACCCAACAGCAGCCTGATATTCTCTGCCAAGCTTACCTGCAATAAATACATCTGTAAGGCTGATTAAAAATTCAAATCCCATTATTAAGATCATGGGCCAGGCCATGCTCCAGCTTAATGCTGCAAGATTTCTGTATTCATCACTCTTAATATAACCAATCAAAGCCTTTATATTTTTCAAAAACTATAATACCTCACTGAAGTTTAATTCATATAAAACATTATGCTAAATGCTAACTATTATTTTAATAGAAGAATTTTTTAAGCCTGCACTGGGTTGATAAATTTAATGCAGGGAGAAATTAAAAAATTTCTGAACCTCTATCCTTCAAAATAATAAACTTGACTATTTTGCTTAAAGATGCAAATTATTAACATAATCAATTAAAAAGCTTTTGAGTATTTTTACTGATTTTTTTGCAATAAAAATTCATAAAATCAAACTATGATACAACAATTTCTTTTAACTTTGACATACATAGCTGATTAAACCCTTTTGTTTATAAATAATTATACTCTTTACAGAGAGATTATATTAAATGACGAATTATTATAATAATTACAAAAATATAAAGAATGATATTGATGAATATGCTTCTAAAATTTCAAGAGATCCTGATTCAATAAAAATTCTTGCTGTTTCCAAAACTTTTCCTCATACAACAGTACAGGATGCTATTGATTCAGGCATAACACTTTTTGGAGAAAGCAAAATTCAGGAAGCAAAATCCAAAATTCCCCTTCTTGCCGGAAATTTTGAATTTCACATGATTGGTCATCTCCAATCAAACAAGGCAAAGGATGCTGTAAATTTATTTTCCATGATACATTCATTAAGCTCTATCACAACCGCTGAAAAAATCAACCGTGAAGCCTTTAAACTTGGCAAAATACAGGATCTGCTTATTCAAATAAACAGCTCTGGAGAAAAAACGAAAAGTGGAATTGACCCGGCACAGAGTGTTGACCTTGCAGGGGCTGTTTCTGAAATGAAAAATCTCAATCTTAAAGGAATAATGACAATCGGACCGCTTACTGATGATGAATCAGAAATACACAAAGCCTTTGCCCTTACCCGCAGAACACTTGAAAATATAAACAAGGAACTAAAATTATCTTTAAAAGAAATATCCATGGGCATGTCAAATGACTTCCTCATTGCAGTAGAAGAGGGTGCAACAATTATCAGAATTGGTTCAGCAATTTTTGGGAGCAGGTAAAATATATGAAAAAAACAGATTTAACAATTGGCATTATAGGATTGGGCAATATGGGGCAAGCTATTTACAAAGGCTTATCTGCTTCAATACCCCTTGAAAATATTTATGCCTATGATATTGACCCTGCCAGGTGTAAAACAATACCTGAATTAAAAACCACCCCATTTATAGAAGAGGTTATAGAATCAACAGATGTAATAATTGTTGCTGTTAAACCTCAAACAGTAAATGAAATCCTCTTAAAGCTTACATCCTACAGAGGAATAATTGTTTCTATTGCAGCAGGCGTTAAAATTGAAGCCCTGAAAAAAACTTCCGGGTCTGATAAAAAGATCATTCGGGCAATGCCCAACACCCCTGCTCTTTCAGGATGCGGAATGACAGTGTTGTGTGCAAGTGAAAATGTTACAGAAGTTGAAATCAACTCAGTAGAAAAAATATTTCTAAACACAGGAAAAGTACTTGTTCTTGAGGAAAAATATATGGACGCTGTTACAGGTGTTTCAGGCAGCGGGCCTGCATATGTTTTTACCTTTATACAGGCATTGGCAGATGGCGCTGTAAAAATGGGTCTGCCCAGGGAATATGCACTTACTATTGCTGCACAAACTGTTTTTGGTTCAGCAAAAATGTTTCTTGACAATTTTGATAATCCCATTAAACTTAGAGATGATGTTGCTTCTCCTGGAGGAACAACTATTGAAGCAATTCATGTGCTGGAAAAAGCCGGTTTTAGCGGAATAATTATAGATGCAATTGAAGCTGCTGCTTTAAAATCAAAGGAGCTGGGTAAAATCTGATAACAATGCCAACTCTATACCAGTTAAATATAATAAAAAGATTTTCTATTGCAGCAATTGCTCTTTTATTTTTAATAGTGTTATCAGGAAATTTTATATCCTACTTTTTTTTCAAAAATGTCTCAGTTGATAAAAGCTCCTATGAAATTATAAATGGTTTTCCCTTTTTTACCTCTGAAGATGATTATATTCAATTCATTGAAAAATATCCCTATAATCCAGGCGTGAAATTTAAAATATATACGGCAATGCAGCATGACACAATATGGAAAATTCGCTCTAAATTCGACATATCAATTGAAACTCTCATATCTGCAAACCCTCACTTAAAAGACTTTAATATAAAGCCTGGCAACCGCCTTGTTATTCCTGCAGAAGAGGGCACACTTTTTGTATTTGACGATTATTTTGACGTTAAACGAATGAAGAAAATCTTCAATCGCAAATACCCTGTTTCCGGGAAATACAAGCCGGGTTTATTTAGAATAATATCTCCGGACGACTTACGACTGGTTTTTTTTAAAGATGCAATACCTCTTATTGTAAACCGTGATATTGAAAATCTTTACAAATACAAGCTTGCTTTTTTAAATCCTTTAAACACAGGGTTTTTCACATCAATGTTTGGAGACAGGATAAATCCTTTTTCTCATGAAGCAGGAATGCAGTTTCATAATGGAATTGATATAGCAACCAGAACCGGCACACCAATACGCTCAGCCAGAGAAGGCATGGTTTTTTATGCAGAATGGCGCGAAGGCTATGGCAATACAGTGTATATTCAACATCATGATGGATACACATCAATGTATGCGCATTGTTTTAAAATTTTTGTCAAGCGGGGTGACTGGGTTAAAAAGGGTGATATAATAGCCTCTGTAGGCTCAACAGGCCGATCAACAGGACCACACCTTCATTACACTATAATGCGTCATGGTAAGGCGATCAATCCTTTAAAATTTATCTGGTAATCATGTTTTTTTTTTATCTTTTCTATCATCTCTTTTATATTTTTTCTCAGTCCCCTGGCACTCATTACAATACGCATCTTTTTTC
The DNA here is from genome assembly GCA_964438485.1 of uncultured Leptospirales bacterium. Taxonomy (GTDB): domain Bacteria; phylum Spirochaetota; class UBA4802; order UBA4802; family UBA5550; genus JBBAGC01. Next base: position 10,464 of record CAYTLM010000002.1, read on the forward strand.
TCTTTAATTCCTTTTTTTATATCCATTGAGAAAAGCAGAAATACTAAAGATGTTCTACTCAACTGCCTGTTTTTTTCCCTGCCTCTCTCTGCATTATTAAGCACTCCCCTTTTTCATGCAGGCTCAGTTAATTATGGCAAAAATTTCACTTTTTTACTTTTTACTATAATTTTTCTGATAATAATACCAAATATCATACTTTACTGCTTTTATGGTTTTTTACATCATATTTTAAAAAGCAGATTTTTTTACCTGAATATTTTAATTCCACCATCTTTATGGAGCATCACTGATTACATAAGAGAAATTTTTGATTTTTTCATACCCTGGTATTTTATTGGCTATTCCCAGGTTAAAACTCCTTTTATTCAGATGGCAGATATTACAGGTATATATGGAGTTTCATTTTTTGTTGTGTTTTTCAATTACTCAGTCACATTGTTTTTTATACAAAAAAAGCAGCGCACTATCCTTAAATTTTTACCCCTGGCTGCCTTAACCTCCATTGTTTTGTTATACGGCATAATTAGTACAAAAGAAAAAATATCTGAAATTTCGCCTAATCAGACTATTGAAATTACAGGCATTCAGGGAAACACCGATTCTCTGGATCGATGGAACGAATCACTCTCCTATATTACTTACAGCAAATATCTTGAACTTACAGAAAAAAATTATAAAGGATCAGGGATTCTCATATGGCCGGAAACAGTATTAAACTCTTCGGACAGGGTTAATTACGATATTATTCATAAGGTTAATTCTGCTTACAGCTCAGATACAATTTTCATAACAGGAGGAACAAGAAAGGATTCCAGGGGAAGTTTTAATTCTGTGTTTATAAGTAAAAATGGAGCCCTGACCTATATTTATGACAAGATAGTATTATTCCCTTACTCTGAAAGGAAATTTGCAGGGCTAAGTCATGGCGGTGTATTAGGATCTGTTGACACTTTTACTCCAGGAAAAAAACCAGGCATTTTTAAAGATGAACAGGCAAGCCCCGGGATTTCTATCTGTTTTGAATCGCTCTACCCATCTTACATTAAAAAATCTGTTAAAGAAGGTGCAAATATACTTATCAATGTTGCAAATGATTCCTGGTTTGGAAATACCTATGAACCCCATATGCATCTTAACAGCACGATTGTCCGTGCTATTGAAAACAGGCGTTCCATGATCAGAGTAACAAATAGCGGTATAAGTGCCCTTATTACTCCTTTGGGTAAAATTACCTCCTCCCTTGATCTTGACAAAGAAGGAGCAGTAAAAGGGGCTTTGGAAAAAAGAAAAGATTTAACCATATACACCAGGTATGGAGATATTATTATAATAATATCAGTATTGGTTATTCTTTCTGCTATTTTATTATATTTAAAAAATCCTGTAAAAAAATAACTTTATTGTTGATACTCTTTCATTATGTCAATTTTACCGGATTCTATTTGTTCTCTTCTTCTGATATGATCCACATTTTCTCCAAACATCTCTTTTTGAAGAGATTCTATTTGTTCCTGTTTATCAGAATCTGCAAGCCTGGTATCAGCCATTATTGATTCATACTTTTCCCTATATTCCTCTTCTTTTTCCTTTTCAGCAGCAAGTTCCCTATCCAGATTTTCCAGCCTCTCAACAATTTCCTGAGAAAAAATTTCTTTTCTAACCTGGTTTATTTTTGTATTTTTTTCAGCATCACTCATTTCCTGAAAATCTTTTGAATAAAGAGAAAGCTTTTCATTATAGGCAACATAGGGTTTTTTTGAACTTTCAACATTTTCCCAGTCCTTTCCCCACATCTCTTCATTAAGCACTTTAAGCTTTTTTTCCTTTTCATCTGCATAGATGCTATTATCATTTAAGATAGCTGAACGCCTTATTGGATATTCCTTCATTTTTAAAGATACGCCAAAAAGGACATCCGCATCATCCTGACCAAACATTTCAACCTGTCTTTTTTTCATCATTCTTAGCACATTCAAATAATCCGAAGTCGAATTAAGTGAATTGATTTTTGAAAGCTCCTCAGCCATTATATTTTCATAATCTATATACTTTTGATATAGAGCAAAGAGTAAATCAGCCTCTTCTATATCCATTGATGAGCGTAAATATTTTTTTACAGCATCAAGATGTTCCTCAAGCTGCATATCCTTAAATCGGGTTTGAAGAAATTTAAAATATTTAAGAGTATAGCTATTAACGATTTTGTCCTTAAAAAATTCTTTTGTATTCTTTTCGTTAAAATCGACTTTTCTCAGGTAGGATTTTACATCCTCATAACTTACCTTTTCAGAAGATACAGAAATAATCCCCTCATCAGAGGAGCCTATATTTCTGGAAACCACATTTACAACTATAACAGCCAATAGCAAAAGTACAGGCAAAAGGACAATAATTTTTTTATTTTCCCCTTTCACAAATTCCCCCATTAGATTAATTAAAAGAGGCTGCCACAATCTGGACAGCCTCTTGTTATTTTATGTAATAAAATTTTAGAATCCGCGATTTTTAAGATCACTTACCATATTTACAAAGAATTCAGGTGCATCAAAGCCGGGTGTAATTCCTAAAAACTGATTAACTATATTAAGATGGTCAACTCCGCCACTCCAGAATGCTCCTTCAATAACTCCACGAAAATTCCCCCACTTGGCTGAAGGTACAGAAACCAGTCCATCATTTGCTCCCTCGTAATGAAGAGCTATAAGCCAGGGAATCTCAAGAACAAGACTGTTAGACATATACCTTATTGTAGATGTATAACTCTGATAATATATCCCTGGCGCATCAGGGCAGTTAGGGTTAAATACATTCTGCATATAAGGCCTTGTTACCTCTATCCCATTCTCTAGAGAATTTGGGTTTGTGTCGCCAAAGAGGAATGTATAAACAAAATCAAGTGTATCCCCTACAAGATTCCATCCCTTCTTTGGAACTATGTTAAAAATAGTATCAGCAACTGAGCTTCCTCTATGTGGCCCGGAAAGACTTGTATGTGATGCAACTTTAGATGCAAGGCCCAGGTTGGTGATTGCATATCTTGTATATATTGTTCCGTGTGAATGACCAATAATATTAGCTTTGCTTTTCCCTGTTATTGCCAGTATTTGCAAAAATTGTGCTTTAAAAGCAGCACCCTTATTTGCAGTAGTGTCCATTCCATTTACTGATGTTATATAAACATCTGCCCCTTCATCCTCAAGTGCAGCTTCCAGCCCCCACCAGTAATCAATAATGTTTAAAATTTTCGCCTGTGCTCCCATTCCATGTGCAAGCACAACAGGATATTGAGTATCACATTTAGGTGCACTACCAGCTGCAAAAACAAGTGCAGGAACTGCCATAATTATAAATATAAATGCCAGACAATTTTTTTTCATCTTCCTTTCTCCTTTAAACTCAATAAAATAATATTATTATCAATAGGAGAGAGTGTCAACACGAAATTACCGTCCAGACGGATTTTTCAAAAAAAATCAATTTTTTTGTGTTTAAGCTCGAATATACCGCACAATATCAGAGCGAAACTCAAATATAAACATAGTAAGCTTTTAGCGAGATAAAATATTATCCAAAAATGATGTTTGATCTAAAAAAACAGTTAGTTTAATTGGAGCAATATAATCAGTCCAGCACATCAAGAAGAGAGTAAAGATCATTGCCATCACCTGGATATTCTGCAGCAATAAAAGAAATAAGAAGTTTAAAATCATGGCTGCCATAATCATTAACAATTTCATTCCTGACTATTGATGAAAATGTAGCAGCAAATTTTCTGTCCTTTCCTGGAAAAACAACAATAAATTTATGTCTGTCTATTTTAGCTGAAAAATCACCGGAAGAAAGCCTGGATTTAATTACCTCTTCAATTTTACTGAAAAGGAGGCCTGTTTCAATCTGCCCAAAACGGTCATAAAATCTTTTGTAATTTTTTACAGACAGCAAAAGAAGCGTCATAGGCATGTCAAGCTCATCAGCCTGCCGGATCTCCTTCTCCACCCTGGTGTAAATATCCTGAGTCAAATCACGGTAAAGATTTCTTTCCTTATCAAGCTGAAAAATCTGATTAGTGTATACAAATAAGAATTTGGACATCTTTCTTATTCTTATATCGATTTCAGACAATTCAATAGCCGGATTAATCTTAAAAATTGCAATAAAACCTAAAAGCTCGCCTGCCATAATAAAAGGATAAGCTATAAACTCTTCCATTTTTTCAAGACGCACAGAGCCAAATGATTCATTCATTACAGCAGACTCAATAAAATTATCTATAATTATTGAAGCGTTTTTCTTTATAAGAAAGGATACAAGCCTGTTGTCATTTTTTATAATAAACCCTGAATCAGAAAACTGAAGCAAATCATCCTCTTCAAAAAACACGGGATAATAGTCTTCTCCATCAGTTTTCATAAATATGGCATAGGATTCCAGCCCAAGTGAATAGAAATTTTTTCTTACAATATCCATTAATGATTCAGCATGTGAAACATTAAGCAGGGAATTTTGAAAATATTCAACATCTGCAAGAACCTCAGACTCATTGCGAAGAACCAGCCTTTCTATCTCAGACTTTTCAAATTTATCAACAAAGGTAATAACATTAACTGCCATTTGCGAAAGGGATTTAAGAAATTCTTTTTCAGTTTCGTTAAACACCTCTCCATTGATTTTTTCACCAATACTCACAGCCCCTATTAACTGCTCGTCTTTAAACATGGGCACAAGAAGTTTTGTATCAATAGAAATAAACCTGTAATATTCCTCTCGTAAAATAATATTATCTTTATAATCATCAATATCAATGATATCCATGGATTGTGTCATGCTTGCAAAAATCCCTTCATTGATATACCAGATTAATGTCTCATCAGAAATATTAAGACCAATTGAGTCTATAATTACAAATTTATTTATGTCATCAGATGAAGGGAAAAGAATAGAGGCAGAGGAAACTCCAAGCTGGCCCATAATTGAAAAAAGAATAGTTCCACACACATCCTCAACTGATTCATTTTGATAAAATTCTTTTTGAATTTCAAAAAGAACCATATAGTCATCAAAATAGGGCATATCAGGAAGGGAAGGCAAATCCTCTTCTTCACCAGCATTTAGATCCAACTCCTCCCCTGAGTCAGAAACACTATCATCAGTTTTTAAAGAAGTACTAATATTGTCAGATTCGGGAATAATACTCTCTTCAATAAGGTCAGCTTTTTCATGTTCTTCGGCTAAATCATAGCTCTCTACTTCCTCTGTTCCGATGTTATCAGGAACAACAACAGGTTCATCAATATCATTATCAGAAATATTTTCATTCTCATTTTCAGCTATTATTTCAGAGGGATTGTCTTCAGAATCAGAAGGATTATCAAGCATGGCTGCATCAGTTTTAATCATAAACTCTGTTTCTGCAGGGCCTGCAATAGTGTCAATTAAAGTTTCTTTGCCATCATTGTTAAGTTTCTGCTTGTACTGCAATGCTCTTTCAAGAAGACCCATTTCATGCACCTATTTCATTCATTACTTTCACATATAGATCAAAGTATTCTGACTGGGCAAATTTTTTCACAGCCTCTTCAGGCAGCTTTTCAAATAAACCATCAAGATATGAAAGCAGCTTAGCCAGATCCTCTTTTTTCTCAGGAAACTGATTTGTAAAAGCTTCAACATTATTTCGATCTTCAAGTATTATAACCTGATCAGTAATGTTGATAATATCCTGTGAATCCGGAATTAAATCATCAATCTCAGTAGAAAAAGATGCCTCCATATCAGCTTCAATATCTTTTTCAGATGCTTTTAAAAGATTATCAGATTCAATTTCTTCCCTGACATTATAGCCATAGTCTCTTTCAATAAGAAATTTAAGCTCCTCAATATCCTCTTCAAATACTATAGCAGTACCTGAAGTGATATCATCCTCTATGGAGTCTTTTTCATCTTCAAGCAAGCTATCTGGATTATCAAGAAGATAGCTTACACTTTTGTTTTGAACATATCCTCTGTTTATAAAATCAAGGTCAGGATTTAAAAAATCAATCTCAGAGTCAAAATCAATTTTACTGTAATATTCAGAAAAAAGAGAGTTTTCAATTATTTCACGCTCTTCAGAATTTAATCCAAGTATTTCAGTAATCCTGCTTTCTATTTCAATTTTTGAAACATCATAGTAATCATCAATTTCCTGTATAAAACTGCTAAAATCATTTTTTACAATGGCATTTTCTATAAAATCCAGATCAGAATCACTATAAAATATTTCATCTTTATCAACAATAAAAGCAACACCCTTATCATAAAGGGTTGTATCTTCAAGAATATAGGTATGGTCATTATAATAATCAGTTTTTTCTGTAATTACAGACATGGGAGAATCGCTTACATGAATTATGCGTGAAAGCCTTTCAGTAAGAGGATCCTCCTGATAGGCTTTTATATCATCTTTCCCGGGTTTATGTACCTGTATATCATCAATAAATTTGCGATTATAAACATCAGCCTCATCACTAAAACGCATAGGTACATTTTCTTTTTTAACTGTTCCCTCTTTAAAAATTTCTTCAAACTGTATATTAATAGAATTATCTGTGATTACAGCTGCTGGTCTTTCGATTAATTCTGCTTCTACATTTTCACTAGTACTGATAGCTTCATCTGATAGCTCTTCATCGTGAAAAGAAATAAATTCATCATTCAAAATATCTGTTTCAATATCTTTAAAAATTTCCTCTTCAAGAGGTTTTGCATCTATTATTTCAGGCTCACCAGGTTCAACAAAAACAGACTCCTCTTCTATTGTTTCCCTGGATTTAATTTCATCAACAAATTCTGGTTCAGGCTCAACTTTTTCATCTATTTCATCAGCAATATCCAGAGTTATTTCATCATCAAGCATCTCATTATTAAAATTTTCAAACAATACTTCGTTATCATTATCTGTTTCAGTAAAGACTTCTTCTACACTAACCTCTTCTGAAATATCCTTGATTCGTAATCCAGAAAGCTCTTCTTCTTTTTTATCGTTTTTTTCTTCATCATTTGTACTGTTTTTAAGCGGGATTAATTCAAAATCTTCAAGTCCCTCGATCAAGTCATCCTCTGTGAGAAAAACTATTTCCTCATTGGCAATTTTTTCCGCTTCGTGCAAGTCGATATTTCCAATAGATGAAATATCAACTTCCTCAGGAAGATTGGTTCTGATCCTTTTTTTTAAATCAGCAGAAAGTTTACCCTCTACTTCCAGGGAGGTGTCTATATTAAAATTTTCTTTTTTATTTTTATCTGTCATTATCTTTATTACATTTAAATTTTCGATTTATTCAAAGTCTTAATAATATTTCTGTTATTTTTTACATTTACAGAACTGAATGTCAACACCTTTACATGCCTGAACAAGCACCACAATAGCTTAAACCTTTGTGAAGTGCAAATTAATAATAAAGCATATCAATATATTATCGGCATTTTTTAATATATTAATTAAAAAAGGGAGCAGTCTTTAAAGAGCTCCCTTTTTTAATTTTTTAATGCTATATAAATTTTATTTTTTTGCTACTTTTAGTCTTATTTTAAGTTTATCCTGTTCAACTTTAATAAGAAATCTTTCTCTAAAATCAGGCTTTTCTGTTGCTATAGTATGATCATATTCTTCAATTTTCTTTTGAAGCTCATCTATATTAAGTTCACTTTGTTTGAAAGCCTTCTCTGCTAAAATAACAAGCCTGTTATTTTTTATCTCTACAATTCCGCCTTCAATTACAAAATAATCTACACTTTTAGGGTTTCTTAGCCTTATTTCACCAATACCAAGCATTGAAATAAGTGGAGCATGATCATAAAGAAAACCCATTTCACCATTATGAGCCTGTACAACAGCAAAACCTGCTTCGCCCTGATAAATCAGCCTTTCTGGTGTTAATATGGTACAGTCTAATAAACGTTCCATTTCTAGTTTCCTGAAAGTTTTTTAGCTTTTTCAATAGCTTCTTCTATTGTACCAACCATATAAAAAGCCTGCTCTGGTAAATCATCATACTGGCCCGCTATAAGCCCTTTAAAGCTCTTAATTGAATCCTCAAGCTTGACATATTTACCTGCCATACCTGTAAACTGTTCAGCAACAAAGAATGGCTGAGAAAGGAATCTTTCAATTTTACGTGCTCTTTGAACAAGAAGCTTATCCTCTTCAGAAAGCTCGTCCATTCCAAGAATGGCAATAATATCCTGAAGGTCTTTATATCTCTGAAGTATTCTTTTTACTTCCATTGCTGTATCATAATGTTCATCACCTACTAAATCTGCAGCAAGAAGCCTTGATGATGATTCAATTGGGTCAACTGCAGGATAAATCCCTTTTTCCGCAATTGGACGGGAAAGAACAGTCTGTGAATCCAGGTGAATAAATGCTGTTGCAGGAGCAGGGTCAGTAAGGTCATCTGCAGGTACATAAACGGCCTGAACAGATGTAATTGATCCATTTTTAGTTGAAGTAATCCTTTCCTGAAGCTTACCCATTTCAGTAGCAAGAGTAGGCTGATAACCAACAGCTGAAGGCATACGACCGAGTAGAGCAGATACCTCAGAACCAGCTTGTGAGAATCTGAATATATTATCAACGAAGAGAAGAACATCACTTCCTGACATATCCCTGAAGTATTCACACATAGTAAGAGCTGAAAGCGCAACCCTTAAACGTGCTCCAGGAGGCTCATTCATCTGACCATAGCAAAGACAGGCCTTATCAATAACTCCAGATTCAGTCATTTCAAGCCACAGGTCATTACCTTCCCTTGTTCTTTCACCAACACCGGCAAATACTGAATACCCGCCATGCTGCTGAGCAACATTATTGATAAGTTCCATGATAATAACAGTTTTACCAACACCGGCTCCACCGAATAAACCGGTTTTACCACCCCTGATATAAGGAGCAAGAAGGTCTATTACCTTAATACCTGTTTCAAACTGCTCTGATTTAGGAACCAGCTGATCAAACTGGGGTGGTTCCTGGTGTATTGGTCTGGTTTCCTTTGCATCAACCGGACCTTTATTATCAATTGCTTCACCAAGAAGATTAAATATACGGCCGAGAGTTTCAGGTCCAACCGGAACATTAATAGGAGAACCAGTATCTAAAACAGCATCCCCTCTTTTTATACCGTCAGTTGAAGCAAGAGCAACAGCACGAATTCTATTACCGCCAAGGTGCTGCTGAACTTCACTAACAAGTTTTACTTTTTCACCCATAACCTCAGTTTCTATCACAATAGCGTTATAAAGTGCAGGTAGTTTCCCATCAGCAAAATCAGCGTCAAGGGTAGAACCAATAACCTGTATTACCTTTCCAATATTTTCACTCATAAATCTACTCCTTAATCCTTAAATTAAGTTAAACCTGTTAACCTTTTATTTACTCAAGAGCAGCTGCTCCGCCTACAATTTCAGAAATTTCTGTTGTAATTTTATCCTGTCTTACCCTGTTATAGGTAATATTAAGTTCTCTTATCATCTCTTTTGCAGCATCTGTAGCATTCTTCATAGCAACACGCCTGGCAAAATGTTCAGAATAGGATGATTCAAGAAAACAGGTTAGTAATCGTACTTTCAAATATAATGGAAGAATATATGAAAATATTTTTGCCGGTTCCGGCTCAAAAACATAATCAAGGCTTGCATTAGGAATCTCATCACTATCTATTTCCATATCCGGCGTAATTGGTAAAAGCTTCAATATATCCGGTTTTTGGCTAGTATTTGAATGAACCTTGGTATAGGAAACATACACTTCCTGAACTTCTCCGCCAGTGAAATTTTTTGTAAGCTCTTCTCCTAATGCTGCGGCATCTTCAAAAGAAAAACTATCTTCAAGATTTAACATCTCTTTCTGAACATCCACTTTAATAAACTTGAAGTAAGATGTTGCTTTTTTTCCCATTACATATAAAAGTACTTCTTTCCCTTCTGATTCAAGCTGTTCCTTAAACTTCACAGTATTTTCAATTACATGCGTATTATAGCCCCCGCAGAGTCCCCTGTTACTGGTAATCTGTAAAATAAGAACTCTGGAAGGATTTGGGACACTCCTGAACAAAGGGTGACTTATTGTTGAAAATCCAGCTGCCATTAAATTTGAAATAACTCCATTAACCCTTTCTTCAAAAGGTTTGGACTGAGCGAGCCGCTCACTTGTTTTCTTCATCTTAGAGCTCGCAACCATTTCCATAGTTGAAGTTATTTTTCTTGTATTTTTAACAGACGCTATCCGTCTTTTAATGTCTCTTTGATTAGCCACAACTCAATCCTCAAATGGTTTATTTTATAGTTTCAAGATATGATTGTACAAAATCAGCCACAACCTTGTTTAACTGATCAATATCCCGAACCTGTTTTTCCTGGTTTATTTCATCAAGCATATGCTTATGAGATGCATTTATATGCTCAAGGAGTTTAACTTCAAAATTCCTTACCTGAGCAACAGGAAGTTTATCCAGATGTCCCTGAGTTCCAGCATATATCATAATAACCTGGTCAGCAACATTCATTGGAACATACTGTCCCTGTTTAAGAAGTTCAACAAGTCTCATACCTCTGTCAAGCTGTCTCTGTGTTGCAGCATCAAGCTCTGTACCCATCTGCGCAAAAGCTTCAAGCTCACGGAACTGGGCAAGGTCAAGCCTTAATGAACCGGCATATTTTTTCATAGCTTTTATCTGAGCTGAACCACCTACTCGTGATACTGAAATACCAACGTCAACAGCAGGCCGCACACCAGATGCAAAAAGGTTTGGAAGAAGATATATCTGACCATCAGTAATAGAGATTACATTAGTAGGGATATAGGCTCCAACTTCACCTTCCTGTGTTTCAATAATAGGCAGAGCTGTAAGGCTTCCTGCACCCATTTCATCTGAAAGTTTACACGCTCTTTCAAGAAGCCTGGAGTGACAATAGAAAATATCACCAGGATAAGCTTCACGTCCTGGAGGTCTTCTAAGAAGAAGAGAAAGCTCACGATAGGCATTAGCCTGTTTTGAAAGGTCATCATATACGCACAGAGTATGCCCCTGCTTTTCATACATAAAATACTCGGCCATTGCTGTTCCAGCATAAGGCGCAATATACTGAAGAGGTGCCGGATCTGAAGCATTAGCAACAACTACTATTGTATATTCCATTGCACCGTTTGCTTCAAGTTTTTCAACAACGTCCGCAACAGTTGAACCCTTTTGTCCAATAGCAACATAAACACAGATTACATCCTGCCCTTTCTGGTTTATTATTGTATCAACAGCAATAGCTGTTTTACCGGTTTTCCTGTCACCAATAATCAACTCACGCTGACCCCGGCCAATGGGAATCATGGAGTCAATAGCTTTTATACCTGTTTGTAAAGGCTCATGCACAGGCTGTCTCTGGGCAATACCTGGAGCCAAAAACTCAACAGGCCTTATCTCTGTTGTTGCTATGGGACCCTTGCCATCAAGCGGATCACCAAGAGGGGTTACAACTCTGCCCAGAAGAGCCTCGCCAACTGGTACAGCAAGGATTCGATCCAGCCTCTTTACAGAATCACCTTCTTTAAGAGTAAGATAATTACCTAAAACTGCAGCACCAATTGTGTCCTCTTCAAGGTTAAGAACCATTGCCTGAACACCATTTTCAAATTCAAGCATCTCACCTGCCATGGCATTGCCAAGCCCATGTATCTTGGCAATTCCATCACCTATCTGAATTACGGTTCCAACCTCGCTGACTTCAAGCTCAGATTTATAGCTTTCAATTTCTCTCTTTATTATCGATTTTATTTCATCTGTTTTAATCTTCATAAGCCACTTCACTCCTGACTTTACTATTTAATAGATTGCGTTTTATATTTTTTAATCCCTTGGATAATGAACCATCAATTACAAGGTCACCAATTTTGATGATAATACCACCCAGGATCGATTCATCTACTTTCTCAGTTACAATAATTTCTTTATTCAGTTTTTCCCCTATCTGACTTTTAATACTTGCAATCAGTGACTCATCAAGGGAGGCTTGGGTAATAATTGTAATCCGCTCCCTATTATTATGTTCATCACCTAATTCCACAAAAGCTTCATAAATGCCACTGATTGAGTCCTGACGATCATTATCAATCAATAAATTCAATAAATTCAAAGTGTTTTCAGATATATTACCGGCAAAGACTTTATTTATAAAAGATTTCTTGGCTTCAATGGTAATACCAGGAGCGTATATATAACTTCTAAAGTCAGCTTCCTCAGTAAGAATCTGATTCACTACCCTCAGATCCTCTTCAACCTGGGAAATTATATTTTTTTCTTTTGCTATTTCAAATAATGAATTAGCGTAAACTCGAGCCACATCATTTAGTAGTGCCACTTTACTTACCTTTTTTTCTTTTTTTAAGCCGGACAGTTCAGATTACTGAACTGTCCCAACTTTATTAAGAGTCTCTTGTACAAGGACTTTTTGATCATCTGGATTAAGGTTTTTGCTTATTATCTTTGCAGCAATTTCTGTTGAAAGAATAACAATCTCAGCCTTAATTTCTGATAAAGCCTTATCTTTAGCCAGATTTATCTCTTTTTTAACTCTTTCAGATAAATCTTTAGCATCAGCATTAGCCTTATCAATGATCTCATTCCTGATATTCTCTGCAGCTGATTTTCCATTCGCGATTATTGTCGCAGCCTCATTTCTGGCTTCAGCCATCATTTCCTTATGCTGATTCAAGAGCTTTTCTGCTTCCAGCCTTGATCTATCAGCACTTTCAATGTCACTACGTACTTTTTCTGCTCTGGCATCTAGTGCCTCAACAACAGGTTTCCAGGCTGCTTTCCATAGGATCAGCAACAACACTGCAAATGTGATTATTGTCCACAGGAATAAACCCGGACTAACCTTAAGCAAACCTTCCTGTATCGCTTCCATAACAACTACCAACTAATAATTATAAATTTACTTCTAATACTTAAAAACTACTACTTCGCTACTTCTGCTACTGGTGCGCTCTGAACTGGAGCCTGTTTAAGATCCTGTGTTGCAAGCATGAAGATAACAACAAGAGCAAAGAATGTAAAACCTTCAATAAGAGCTGCAGCAATAATCATAGTAGTTCTTAAATCACCGCTCACCTCAGGCTGACGTGCCATACCTTCAAGAGCTCCGGCTGCCAGTCTTCCGATTCCAAGGGATGCACCTACAACAATTATCCCTGCTCCAAGACCTGCTGCCAAATAAGACATCGCTAAGTATTCCATCAATTTCCTCCTGAAAATCTAATGTTTTAATTTTTTTTTCTTAATTTAACCAAACAAGATTAATTAAGCAATCCTTATTTTTAACCTGTTCAAAAAATCAGGCTTAATGAGCATGTACTGCTGAGCCAATATACATAGCTGATAATACTGTAAAAATATAAGCCTGTATAAAACATACAAGCAACTCAAGCAAATATATAACAAGTGACAATGCCACTGAACCTATACCAACAGAATAGCTTTGAAACATCATAACGAGGTAAAGGAATATCACTATTACAACGTGCCCTGCTGTCATATTGGCAAATAGTCGTATGGTAAGAGCAAAGGGCTTTATAGCAAGGCCAAGCAATTCAATAGGCCACAATAAAAAATACATAAGGAAAGGAACTCCACTTGGGACTATTCCTGAAAATATCCATTGAGGCCCCTGCCTTACTGTACCAACAGCAAACATCCCAAGCATTGTACATACAGATAGACCCGCTGTTACACCCAAATTACCTGTAGCAGTTGCCATACCTGGAACCTGACCAAGATAACCCATAAAACCAATAAAGAAGAAAAGAGTAAGGAAATAAGGCATTGCCTTCTTTGTAAAACCGTGGCCAAGATTCGGCTCAACAATTTCATCGTGAACAAAGCTTATCAAGGCTTCCCATACGTTTACCCATCTTGACCTGGAGCCAAGTGGAGAATTTTTTATTTTTTTAGCCAGAGGTACAAATACCAGAATACAAAGAAACATTGAAAGCCACATCATTAAAACAATCTTTGTAATTCTTAAATCAAAAATCCCAAAAAACATAACAGGATCGGACTTGATTACTTCAGCTGGATGGCCATGAAAACACTCCACAACAGACTGTGAATGAGGAATCTGAAAACCCAGAAAAGTATTCAGCTTAAAAACAAGATTATAAAACATATCAACCAGCCCGCTGGGCTCAACATGATACAACATCTCTTGATCAGTAACATGACCTACAACAATTTCATACACAGACTCATCTGGACAAGCCTTTGCACCAGTAGACGATATAAATGAATTAAGAAAGTGAACAAAACGAACCATGGAATATAACCTCATTTTATATTTATCCAGATTTCAATGCATGCAAAGGCATGGACTCATCTGAATAGATAAATTCAATTTAATCCTAATGGATTAACGGGAAAAGGAAATAATACTTTTTTTGAAAATTTTTTATATTTATAATTTTTCACACACACATAAACAAAACAAGCAATTTTTATCTTTTTTTGTTTAATATAGGAATTAAACAAAGCTATTAATTTTGTAAATCTTTTTTTTAAAAAAAAACAGTTTTTTTGAAAATTTTGCATATTCAGGTGCAATTCAATGGTATTTTCTGTCAATTCCACTTTTTTCGCACCTGCTCACCATTCTTTTTAATCTCCTTTTCTCTTTTAGCCATATTATCAAGTTCCTTGAACAGATGATAAAAACCCACAACCATTCCAAGAAGAGTTCCTATTGCAACAAACAGAGGTGATTTATCAAAATACAAATCAAGCCTGTAGCCTCCATAAACAAAAATAAAAATTATAATAGCCAGCTGCATACCTATGGTAATATTGGCAAAAACAACCTGGGCAGTCCTGTCTTTCTTTTCCAAATCAGCCTCTTTTTAAATAATTATTAATACCTGTAAGCTTTATAATACCACTGATGCTTATTTCTTAATATTAACCTAATTTACAAATTTTACAACAAAAATATAATTATTTGATTTATAAAGCTGAGCAGCTAATGTTTTTTTCCCCCTTGTTCGATAATTTGCATATACTACAAAATCAGAAGCAGCTCAATCATTTTATTGTATCTGATTTTAATTATCAAGGCATTTACTATAATTAAAAGGAACCATAATAATGAATATTTCTATTAATCTGATAAATACTGGAACTGAATTTATAGCAAACTGCCCTGAACTGGATATAAACTGTTATGGCTCCAATAAGGACGAAGCAATGCAGAGAATACAAAAGGTTATTGCTTTTTATATTGAATCAGCAAAAGAACTTGGTCTTGATATTAATCCGCTAAAAGAAATCTCAATTGATGGTTTTGAAAACGTATACACCTATTTTAACAGCCTTTCTAAAGATACAATAAACTAGGAAAAACTATTGCATCAGCAATATCTCATAATTTTTGCATATCCATGGATATTTGCGCATAGGCTGAATGGTTATGAATTGATTCCATATTCTCAGATTCAACAGAAAACCAGAGCACACCCTTTGTTTCCTTGAGCTTTAAAGCTGCATTCCTTACCATATCCTCAACAAAAACAGGGTTTTCGTAAGATTTTTCAGTTATATACTTTTCATCCTCGCGCTTGAGAAGGGAATAGATATCAGAGCTTGCAGAGGTTTCAGCAATCTCAATAATATCCTCTATCCATATTTTTTCCACAGCTTTTATCTGAACAGTAAAGAGGGATCTCTGATTGTGCGCACCATACCTGCTTATTTCTTTTGAGCAAGGACAAAGTGAAAGCACAGGAACCTTGACCTCCATCATGTAATAATCCTGATCTGAATTTGCAACAAGACGACAAGTATACTCCATTTTCCCTTTTTCACCAGATACAGGGGCTGCTTTTGTGATAAAATACGGGAACTCTATTTCAAAGTGTGCCCTTTCTGCCTCAAGCTGCTCCTTCATTTCATCAAGGATTCCCCTTATCTTTCGGGTATCAATGCCATTTCTGTGCCTGTTGAGGATTTCTACAAATCTGCTCATATGTGTGCCCCTGAACTGATGGGGAAGATTAACATACATATTTACAACAGCCACAGTGTGCTGGCTTCCATTATCCCTGTCCAGAACAACTACAGGATAGCGAATATCCTTAACTCCCACCTTGTTAATAGGAATATTTCTGTGATCCGGCTCGGACTGTATATCTTTTAATTGTGTTTTTGCCATTACATTTCCCGCAATATTAAATATTTCTTTAAAACTAGAGGATTTAATCAAACCCTGATGTAAGGAGAAAAGGGCCATCAGCAGTAACAGCAATAGTGTGCTCAAACTGGGCAGAGAGCCCTCCGTCAGCTGTAATAGAGGTCCAGCCATCGTCAAGAACTATAAGCTCTCCCAGTCCCTGGTTCACAATAGGTTCTACTGTCATAACCATGCCCTCTTTAAGGGTAAGCCCCTGACCCTTATACCCATAGCTTGGAACAACCGGGGATTCATGAAGGGCAAAGCCCACTCCATGACCAGTAAAGTTTTTAACAACTGAATATCCAAGACCTGTAACATAGGATTCTATTGCATATCCTATATCTCCAATTTTTTTCCCAGGGTGCATCTGTGAAATACCGCTTAACAATGCACCAAATGCCCCTTTAACCAGACTAAGCGCATCCTTGCTGGCTTCCCCTACTACAAAAGTTGAACAGGAATCGGCAAAATAGCCATGCATCACAGTTCCAGTATCTATTTTTACAATATCGCCTTTTTGTATTCTGCATTTTTTTGAAGGGATTCCATGAGATGCAACATTATTCACAGATATGCAGGAAGCAAAGCCATAGCCCTTAATGGTTTTAAAGGCAGGCCTTGCCCTGTTTTTTAAAATAAAATCTTCTATATATGAATCAATCTCCCAGGTTGTTAAACCTGCAAGATCCATTAAGCCTATCTGTATAAAGATGTCATAAATAATCCTGCCACAATCCCTGATCCTCTTTATATCATCTATGCTTTTTATTCGAACCTCTCCTTTCATGGTTTAAGCATAAAATCCAGACAAAATTTATTTAACTGCTTCTTTTTTTTCAGAAGGAACTTCATTAGCTGTTTTATCCTTTTCAGATGTTTCAGGAGAATCTATGAGACCTGCAAAAGCCTTTATTTTAGTCTCCATATCACTCATAATTAAAGGATTTTCACGAAGATATTTTTTTGCATTCTCTTTCCCCTGTCCTATTCTTTCTTCACCATGAGAATACCAGGTACCTGCTTTATTTATAAGCTCATACTTCACTGCAAGATCAAGTATGCCCCCTTCTCTGGATATTCCTGAATCATACATTATATCAAACTCTGCCTGCTTGAATGGAGGAGCAACCTTGTTTTTCACAACCTTTACCCTTACCCTGTTTCCTACTGCATCATCACCAGCTTTAAGGGTCTCAATTCTTCGAATATCAAGCCTTACTGATGAATAAAACTTCAGGGCATTTCCGCCAGTTGTTGTTTCAGGTGATCCAAACATCACGCCTATTTTCATTCTTATCTGATTAATAAATATAACGCATGTATTGGATTTTGCAATAATTCCGGTAAGCTTACGAAGTGCCTGGCTCATAAGCCTTGCCTGGAGACCCATGTGGGCATCTCCCATATCTCCATCAATCTCTGCCTTAGGCACAAGAGCTGCTACTGAATCCACTACAATTATATCTATACCATTGGATCGAACAAGTGCTTCTACTATTTCCAGAGCCTGTTCACCTGTGTCAGGCTGGGAAACAAGAAGATCATCAGTGTTTACTCCCAGCTTTTTTGCATAAACAGGATCAAGGGCGTGTTCTGCATCAATAAACGCTGCTGTGCCTCCAGCCTTTTGTGCTTCACCAACCATATGCAGGGTGAGTGTGGTTTTGCCAGATGATTCAGGCCCATAAATTTCCACTACCCTTCCTCGTGGCACTCCACCAACTCCAAGGGCTATATCCAGTTCAATTGAACCTGTAGAAATAGCAGCAACCTGCGCTTTTGCCGTATTATCTCCAAGACGCATGATTGAGCCCTTTCCAAACTGCTTTTCTATTTGCAGCATAGCAGCATCAATGGCCTGATTTTTCATATTTAATTCTTTTTGAACTGTCATAACTTCTCCTCTGGATTTCATTTATTTAGCTCTGGTGTAAACACACAGCCATATTGTTAATACGTTTTTAACAGCTTTCTGTATGACTTTTTTTAATAATTTCTGGTTTTTAAAACATTACAAACCTGAACTACATAAACGTATAGTACATAGGTCGGATAATTTGTCAAACATTTCACTAAATTTTTGTTTAGTTTATTTTTTTTTATAATTTTAAAATCTTTTAGTCCCTGTTTCCTAAAAACTTCTACAAGAAACAGGTGACCCACTCTGCCCTAAAGACTAAACGCCTTCAACCATAGAAACAACTGAAGGCCTTAGCCCCTCTTTTTTCATATATTCCAGTTTATTCAATGCATCAACAAATGAAAAAATCCCTGCAACTGATATATCAATACTCATACCATTACCAAACACCTTAACCGGGTTGCCGTCAACAATTTCTTCAACTGTTACAGAAACCTCACATAAAGCATCAGAGCCTCCTGTAATTGCAACCAGGTTAAATGCCTTGATATATGCCTTTGTGCCTGTTATCTTCTTAACAGCATTAACACCTGCATCAACTCCGCCATTACCATGTGCAACCTCAAAAAGACCCTCTTTTGATTCATAGGAATCCTTCAGTGTAACCATTGTCATTGGTGCAGAAAACAGCCCTGTGGAAATCTGCACATTCTCAACAGAGTATCTCCACTTTTGATCCTTTCTGTGAAGCACCTCTCCTATTATTGCTACAAGATCCTCTTCAAATATCTCCTTTTTTCGATCAGCTATGCATTTAAATCTTGAGAAAAAGGCATCAAGCTGATCCTGAGATAGTTCATATCCAAGTTCAGCAAGCCTGGACATAACAGCATGCCTGCCTGAATGCTTTCCAAGCACCAGCTTTGATTTGCTTATGCCTATATCCTCAGGCTTCATTATTTCATAGGTCATTGAATTTTTAAGCACACCATCCTGATGTATTCCTGATTCATGGGCAAAGGCATTATCCCCTACTATAGCCTTATTGGGCTGCACTGAAACCCCTGTGATATTTGTAAGAAGCTTGCTGGCCTGCATAATCTGTTTAGTGTTTATATCAGTATATAGATTAAAAATATCACTTCTTGTTCTCACAGCCATAACCAGCTCTTCCATTGCTGTATTACCTGCCCTTTCTCCAATTCCATTTACTGTACACTCTACCTGCCTGGCCCCTGCCTCTATTGCTGCAATTGAGTTTGCAACAGCAAGTCCAAGGTCATTATGACAGTGAACAGAGATAATTGCCTTATTAATATTCTTTACATTATCAAAAAGATATTTGATTAGATTATGAAACTCCGTTGGTACTGTATAGCCAACAGTGTCAGGAATATTAACAACAGAAGCACCAGCCTCAATCACAGCCTCCACCATTGAAGCAAGATAAACCCTGTCACTCCTTGTAGCATCCATTGGTGAAAACTCAACACTCTTTACAAGCTTTGAAGCATAGGCAACTGCATCAACTGCCTGTCTTAACACCTCATCTCTGGTTTTTTTAAGCTGATATTCAATATGGATGTCAGAGCTGGAAATAAAGGTATGTATTCTTGGAGATACGGCTTTTTCCAGAGCCCTTGCAGCAGCATCAATATCCTTTTCATTTGCCCTTGCAAGACCTGCAATCTGGGTCTTTTTAAGTTTTTGTGACACCATCTGCACTGCTTCAAAATCACCATCAGATATGACAGGAAAACCTGCTTCTATTATATCAACCCCTAGTTTTTCCAGCTGATCTGCATAAATAAGCTTTTCCTCTATGTTCATGCTAAAACCAGGGGATTGTTCACCATCTCTTAATGTTGTATCAAAAATATAAATTTTATCCTTCATATAAGTATTCTCCATTTAAATTAAATTAAAATAAAATTATAATTAACCTGTACTGTACAGGTCCTTAAATGATTACAATTGTTTAAAAGTAAGACTATACGGGAAAAACATTCCCTGCACCTCCAGATTTGCAGTTTTAATCCAAAAAAAAGACCGTTACTCTGTTTCGTAACGGCCTTTTTTTAATCAACTATGTAAAAAGACATCACAAAACAGTACCAGCTCCAGGCAGGTTAAGGAGAAGAACGAGAAGCAGAATATTATTTGTTTGTGATATCATAGTTATATTCCTTATAATAAATACTTTACTAAAAAAATATGTATCTTTGTCAATTTAAAAAACTATAATTTTTCAAATCTTGATAAAAAATATCGATTAAAAATTTTCATGCCAAGCTGATTCTGTCGATCTATAATTTCTTTTAAAATTTCAGGTGTGGTAAGTGGATTAATAGTTATTGCCCTTAACACTACACAGTCCTGATAATAATAAAAAGGCATATCAAAAGTTGTCCTGGAAACAAAGCTTTCATCCTCATCTCTTATTGCCTTATGCAGTTCTATGTTCAGCTCATTAAGGGCATGATTAAATTTTTCAACCCTTGAGAGATATTTTATTTTTTTTAATTTATGCTCATCTATTTCTGAATTGGTATTGGCTATTTTAAGCATAAGAGCTGCAATTTTTTCTTTTATCTGCCTGGGAACAAACCTGTAATTAAAAATAAAAAGTTCAGGCTGGTTCATTGCTTCAAAATTAGGGTGTACATCAACAAGGCCTCTTAAAACAGATGTAAGCTTAAAAGCGTGATCAAAGATCAGCTTAAATCCCTGACGTCCAAAAATTTTTATGGTTGCCCAGGGTTTTAATGATGCAAATGGACGCGATCCCTCAACAGAAAACCTTCCCAGATCTATTGAATCCGGGCGTATAATATAATTGGAATTGTGCATTAAAGCTTTTGATTCTGTGCCATTTCGGAAAAAGACCATGCCAAGAGAAGGAGGCGCATAAAGAAGTTTATGCGCATCAACAGTTACTGTATCAGCCCTTTCTATGCCTGAGAAAAGATGACGGTATTCATCTGCAAGCAGCACAGAACCTCCCCATGCTGCATCAACATGAAAATGAGTTTTATACTTTGTAGCAATACGCCGTATAGCTTTAAGATTATCAATATTTCCTGTTTCTGTTGTTCCTGCTATTCCTACCAGTGAAATTATTTTTGTCTTAGGTCCGCCTTTCTGATTCTGTTCTTCAATTTCTTTACAGGCCTTTTCCAGTTTAATAATATCAATTTTATTTTTTTCATCAACCGGAATTTTTAATATGCTTCTATTTCCTATTCCTATTAGCCTGCCTATCTTATCAATAGAGTAGTGGCCCCGCTTTGATACAAAAATCACTGCCCTGTTAACACCATAGTGCTGAAATGCATCATAAACCCCGGCTTCTCTGATTCCAGGGAACCTCCCATCAGGAGGGAAAGCCAAATTCCTTGCAGCTAAAAGGGCTGTGAAATTAGCCATTGTACCATCAAGGGTAATATTCCCCAGAACAACGTCCTGATTTTGTATATTTTCTTTATAAAAATCTTTAGAGCGCTTAAACACTACCCTGTGCATCCAGGCCAGAAGTTCTTTTTCGAGAAAAGTTGAAGCCTTTGCAGATTCAATCTTCACCTGATTTTGATTAAGAGCAGTAATTATCATTTCAAGAAGAATAACAAAATAGGGCACAGCACTTGTCATATGACCTATATAATAGGGATTTCCTACCTTTACTGAATGGGCAATAACTTTGGTTTTTATTTCATACAATACGTTTTTCAGCAAATCAGGCTCTACTGGCACATCTATATCGGAAAAAATTTTTGCCAAATCAGATAGAAGAATAGAACTATGAATTCCCCCTTTTTCAGAAAAGAACCTGTGTATCATGTCAAGGAGTTCATTTCCAAACTCATGAAATTTATCAGGAGAATCGGGCATAATAAAAAGTTTTTTTATTTGCTCCATATCAAGGGGAATAGTGCTGCCAGGCTTATTATGTATCAAAGATGTATTCATTCTCTTTAACTGCAATATATTTCCTTAACCTTTTCTTGTTATTAATCTAAATCCCTATGATTAAGTTCATTTGAACTAAACAAGGTTAATAATTTATTATTATAAAAAAAATTAAGGAATAATTTTTTCAACCTCTTTATAAAAATAAACAAACCATTTCAATAGGTCATTTTATTATTTCAAGGGTTTTTTATAAAATCAGACTTAA
>CAYTLM010000003.1:0-26057 GCA_964438485.1 uncultured Leptospirales bacterium
TTACACCTGTTTCCCAGTTTTATTTTCAGCAGGCTTACATGAATGTAATGGTAGGACCATGGAAAAAAATAACAGACGGCTATGGCAAGATGGTGCTGGGTTACTTTGGGAAAACACCAATAGAACCTGATCCTGAAATTGTAAAAATTGCATCAGAGCAGCTTAAGCTTGAACCAACAACAAAAACACCCTTGGAAATTGATGATGCCAATCCCAAAAAAGGAATTGAAGCAGCTAAAAAAGCCCTTGCTGAAGCTGGAATTACAGACTTTTCTGATGAAAATATAT
Organism: uncultured Leptospirales bacterium; assembly: GCA_964438485.1. GTDB lineage: Bacteria > Spirochaetota > UBA4802 > UBA4802 > UBA5550 > JBBAGC01. The sequence continues at coordinate 289 of CAYTLM010000003.1, forward strand.
TTATTGCTGCAGCATGCGGAGCAAAGGGAATTGCATTCCTTAAAGGTGAAGCAACAGTTGGTGTAAGAAAAAATAATATGCAGGCAAAAACCCCTGTTAAAAAAGAAGAAACAAATACCTCAAAAATCAACAGCTACAATTTGATGATTAATGGGAAAAACTTTGATGTGGAAGTCTATGAAGAAACTGCTTAAGAGAATAAAAATTACAGCGTAAATTTAAAATAGCAAAACCAGAATATAAGTATCTACAAACCCCGCTTAAATGCGGGGTTTTATTTTAATCAATACCTGTTTTTAATCAACAATGCAAATCACATAAGACTTTTGTAAATATCAACCATCTGCTTAACTGCACCAGGCCAGGTAAACATCTCCTCAACCCTTTTTATACCAGACTCACCCATGCTTTTAAGCTTTGCCCTATCATCAATAATACTGTTAATCGCATGTGCCAGCTCTTCATGGTTGCGGGCTGGAACAACAATACCAGCATCCCCTACAACCTCCGGCAAGGCACCGCCATCACTTGCTATAACAGGAACACCACAGGACATAGCCTCAGCTGCAGGGAAGCCAAACCCTTCATAAACCGAAGGCACAACAGCAATGGCTGATCTGGAATAAAGCTGAACAAGCCGCTCTGTTGATGCTGTACCTTCAAATAAAATTCGTCCCCTTAAATCCAGCTTGTCAATAAGCATATTGGTTATTTTTCTGTGGGGTGCGCCACCATCAACCACAACCAGCCTTACATTGGGCTTTACAAGCTTCATGGCTTTGAGAAGATAAACAAAACCTTTTTTGCCATCTTCAATATTTCCCACAAAAATAATATCATTTTTATTTTTCTCAATCTTAACCGGGAAAAAAATATTTCTGTCTATTCCATTATAAACAACACTCTGCTTTTCCAAAGGCACACCAAAATCGCGGTTATTCATTATTCTGGAATCTTCAGAAACTGTAATTATATGATCAAGCCTTTTGGAAACTATACTCTGCATCATTGTTGGATAAAACATTACAAATCTCATTTTTTTTACAAATGAACCTGATCGCTCCAGCACAGTACGCAAATCAACAGAAAGGGGATGATGAATAGTTGAAATCACAGGTATTCCCATAGCTTTCATAAAAAGCATGCCATAGCCCAAAGACTGATTGTCATGTATAATATCAAAATTATATTTTTCGTGAAGCTTTCTTAAAAGAAAAAAAGACCTGTATCCAAATGAACTTATTTCAGAAAAGGCCCCAAGCCTGCTGTGCATGTACTCATAAGCATCAATGGGATTAAAGATTCTAAAAGGATTTTCTTTGCTTAAAAAATTAAGCCCCTTTTTTACATAATACTCTTCATTATGAATTTTATGAACAATTACGCCTTTCATCTCATCAGGGTATGGAGGCCCTACAATAGCATGAACCTCATGCCCCTGGGCGCATAATTCTTCTGCAATATATTTAAGATAAATCCCCTGACCCCCTGAATAGGGATTACCCCTGTAGCACAAAAGACAAATTTTCAAGACCTGTCCCCAAACCTGTTATTTTCATATATTTTGCCCATTGTAACAACTCTGGAAGGATCAAGCTCCTTAACAACCTCTGCAGGATTGCCAATAACAACCGAGTTTGGAGGCACATCCTTTCTTACAACAGAGCCTGCACCCACTATTGAATTTTCACCAATCCTTACACCTTTGCATATTATAGCTGAATCGCCAATCCACACACCCTTTTCAAGAGTAATAGGTGCAGTAGCACCTGGAGACTCTGTGCGATCATAAATACCATGCCAGTCTGAATCTGTTAAATAGCAAAAATTTGCAAGCATGCAGTCATCACCAATTTCTACCCTGGATGCGCTGCTTATGCGCACCCCATTCATGATAAGAACATTATCACCAATAATTATATTCCCCTGATACCCATTAAATGAAACTGTGGTTAAAGTTGTCCGGGAGCCATCTGCCCCGACAATAATAGCATTTTTGCCAAGATGAATATTAGGCCCATACACTACAACATTCCATATTCCCCAAACAACAGGGCGTGCTTTTATAGACGCAAATTTTTTATGGAATTTTTTATAATAATATTCAGTTTTATACTTAAAAATGAATCTTCCTAAAAAAGTAGATTTTTCCTGATCATTAAACATAATCCACCTGCAAACAATTACCTCTGCAAAAAGCAGATTGCAATTACTTTATATTTATTTTATCCCCAAGGAATTTTGGAGTTTCCTTTATTATATGAATGTCTATAAGAGCCTTTATTCTGGCAAAAACTTCCCTTATGCGAATCTTGATGCTTCCAGACTCATAGCTGTTTGCAGCATTAAAGCCCACAACATCCATGCCATGATTGCGACCTATATAAACTCCCCGTTCATTATGAAACTTCTGTGAAATAAGAGTAATCGAATTTTGACCAAAAACATCTCTGGCCCTTACAACTGAATCCAGGGTTCTGAAGCCTGCATAATCAGGAAAAATTTTATCCTCAGGAACCCCTCTTTCTACAAGGCTGGCAATCATGACCTTAGGCTCATTATAATAAACTTCCCTGTTATCACCGCTTGCTATAATATACTGAACTTTCCCGGACTTATAAAGCTGAGCAGCAGCATCAAGCCTTTGCGTAAAATAGGGGTTTACCCCACCCTCTGCCCTGTACTTGCTTGTTCCAGGAAGCAGGCCACACTTATTAAAAGGAACTTTATTTATATCATCATAAATATACACAGATGAAAAGACTGTAATATAAATATCAGGTGTAATTATAAGTATAATTAGAAAAATAAAAAAGTATAACAGGCGTTTAATTGTTTTAACAATACCTTTCACAAATAGAGCCTGTTATATCCTTTCTTTTAATAGTAAAATCTGTTTTTCAATTTCAGCAGATGAGGTGCTCCCCCTGGAAAGCTTTCTCTCAGTTGATTTAGCAGGATCAAGAATCTCAAGAATATCCTCTTCAAAAACAGGGGAAAATGTTCGCAGTGTTTCAAGGCTTAAAGAAAAAAAGTCACACATTTCCTTTTCACAGTATCTTACAATATTCCCTGATATTTCATGGCACTCCCTAAAGGGCAGACCTTTTTTGACAAGGTAATCTGCCAAATCAGTTGCAGTGGAATAGTTGCTGTAAACAGCCTCTCTCATTCTTTCCCTGTTTATTGTAACTGTGGAAAGCATCTCATTCATTCCTTCAAGAACAAGAACTGTGGTATCAATAGAATCAAAAAGCGGCTCCTTGTCCTCCTGCATATCCCTGTTATAGGTCATGGGAAGGCCTTTAAGAATCGTAAGCAGGGAAAAGAGATTCCCGTAAACCCGGCCTGTTTTACCGCGGATAAGTTCAGCCACATCCGGATTTCTTTTTTGAGGCATAATTGATGAACCGGTTGTAACAGAATCGTGAAGCTTAATAAAACCAAATTCTGAGGTAGACCATAGAATTATCTCTTCACTAAGTCTGGACAGATGCATGCCTAAAACAGATGAAAAATAAAGAAAATCAAGAACAAAATCCCTGTCACTAACAGCATCCATGGAATTATATATCATTTCATCAAAGCCCAGCTCTTTCATGAGAAAATCCCTGTCATTGGGATAGTTTACACCAGCCATTGCCCCGCACCCCAGAGGAAGTCTCTTTGCACTCTTTACTGCACTATCAAGCCTGTCCCTGTCACGAATAAGCATCCAGGCATAGGATAAAATATGATGGCTAAAACGCACAGGCTGGGCCACCTGTAAATGAGTATATCCAGGCATAAGAACATCTGTGTTTTTTCCAGCAAGATCAACAATTGTATCAAGCAGTCTATTTACAAGCTCCCTTATATTTCGGGATTCATCAATAATATACATTCTAACATCAAGGGCAACCTGGTCATTTCTGGAGCGCCCTGTATGGAGCTTTTTTCCTGCCTCACCAATTCTTTCTGTGAGCACAGCCTCAATATTCATGTGAATATCTTCCCTGGAATCAAGGAATGGGAATGTGCCATTTTCTATTTCTTTTTCAATGATTTTAAGGCCGCCTGTTATATCCTCAAGTTCCTTATCACTTAAAACACCTATTCTGTTAAGCATACGAGCATGAGCAATGGAGCCCCTTATATCCTGTTTGTAAAGGCGGGAATCAAAATGGACTGATTTTGAAATTCTTTCTGTTACATCCGAGGCTTTATCAGAAAATCTGCCGCCCCAGAGTTTTTTCTGTTTTTCTTCAGACACGGTGGTGACTCCAGTTATAAATTGGGATTCAAACAGTTCATGTTAAAGAGGAATTATACAGTTTGTTTAGTCAATTATGTTTTCAAGAAGAACTTCAATATATTTATCTATATTGTTTATTGATTCCATAATTTCATATTCAAGAATATCTGCAAGGCTTATCATATCATTGTTCTCCATAACCTCAAGGGTGTCGTGGAGAAGGCTTTGAAGCTCCCTGTTTTTATCATCAAGTGAAACTTCATCTATCACTATTTCTCTCAAATCAATATTAAATACAGGAGCAACCTGATAGCAGGTTCTGGTAAAATCAAACATAAAGTCAATGAACTGAAAAAGCTTTTCAGCAGCTTCATCATCTTTACCAGTCTGATAGGCAACAGCTGCTTCCTCAAGATTTTTTATCTGTTCAGGAAGTACAGTACGAATATCTTTAAGGGAAACAATAAGGGTATCAGGAGAATCTATGCTCTCTGTAACAAGGCGCTTCATTTCCTCGCTCACCATAAATATCGCATAAATTTCTTTCAGATTATGAAACAGGGCATCATCAAGCTGAGGAACTCCATTTTCCTGATTTTCTGCCAGAAATAAATTTATAGTACGCTTCATTTCTATGAGAAGATTAACGTAGTAGTCTACGTTTTTATCCCTGAAATTAATTTCACTCATATCCATATTCAAAAGATGACTTACTGTAGAAAAAACCTCCTGCAGCCAGTCCATTCCTGAAACAAGATCCTCAAGCTCATCAGCATCAGCTCCCTGCTGTTTAATTTCTACCATATAATCAATTACTTTGTCACAGTAAATAATTGCCTCATTAAGAGTTTCATAAACAATATCAGCTCTTGACTGAACCAGGCAGTTCAAAACAGATACCCCTTCAATAGAAAGATCAGGAATTTCTTCAAGCCCAAAGTAATTGCCGTCAATGTCAATTCCAATAAATATAAGTGCCCTTGAATTTGCCCATTGAGATATTGAATCCACAACATCTTTTATGGTTTTTTCATCTTCAAGTTCTATTTCAACAGGATAATTATTGATCTGAATTTCCATTCAGCCCTCCATAAAATATTTATTAATCCCTCTTCTGATTGTTCATCTGCTGATTCATCCATTCCTGCTGATTTTTTGAACTCGAAATAGATTTCTCCATAGACGCAAACTTCTTTCTCAGCTTTTCTTCAAACTGCTTTAGGTGAACTTCCTGTCTTTGAATCCTTTCATTTGCCATTTTAATAGAATTATCTTCAAGCTCAATTTTGGTCTCTATAATGTTTTTCCCAAAGGAAATATAGGGATCAATCGTACGTGTAAAGGTAAAGGCCATTCCACTGTTCACCCTGTTATCACCTTCATAGTCTGAGCCGAAAAACATGTGCACTCCTTCCGGATTATTTATTATTGTATTTCTAAGCTCAGCCTCATCAATTACAAGCTTCCCATCCTGTATGCTTTCCCAGCTTGAATTAATTCTACCTGTAGAAACTCCCATCTGGGAAAACATTTTTATAGGTTTTTCAGCTCTGCTCTGATAAGCCCCTGAAACAATCCCTTTCAATGCACTCTCAAGACGAAGGATAGTTGTGTCCCCAACAAAAATTCCACTTTCATCAAGCTTTCTTGATTCTCCCGGCTTATCAGTTTTCACAGCCTTTGTTATTTTCTTATGAAAATCCAGGTAACCATTATAAGCTTCTACAAAATTTTTTATTTTTTCAATGGGCTTTTCTATATCATGGTCAGTTTTAATTTCAACAGGGTATTCCGATTTTCTTTTAAGATCAATAACCAGCCCTTTTACAATATCGTCAAGATCCCTGTTTCTCTCTCTTTCTACTTCAATGCCATTAACTTTTACAATTGCATTTTTTGCTTCATCTAAAACATTTTTCAATTCAAATTCTCCTGCACTTTCCACAGGAGTTGAAAATACAGGCTCTTTAAAAACAGTATTGCCCTTGTTTGAATAAAAAACAACGTGGGAAATTTTTTTCCCTTCAAAATCTTTGCCAAGAGGAATTTCCTGGCTTTTAGCAGCATCAGAATCCAGGGGATATATTTTTTCAACTCTATTGCCTTCCTCTAAAGACACAACACCAACCCCTGTCAAGCTGTCAAACTTACGGGTTTCCTTATCATCAAGGGGTCTTATCCTGGAAATATTATAGCTGTGCAGCTTTATGCCCTTAATATTAATCTCCTCTTCAGGGCCTGTTTCAACCTTATAAGGCACAGGCTCCTCTGCCACTTCTTTGCTATATTCAAAGCTGAAGTTTAAAACTGTATTTTGGGAAATATCAACAGATAAGGGGAGCTCGTATTCCTGCCACAAAAGTCCTTTAATAGAAAGAGATTTACCATCACTTGAAACTTCTACAGAGCCATCAGGATTTTCAACTTTTACATCACCCTTATAGGACGAGATAAACCTTCTGTCAAATACCAGAGGAGCATCATTGCTGTTATCATTTTTTTTACCTGTAATAAGGCCAGCTGCTTTTAAAAGTTCCTCAGAACCTGAAATTTTAATTGTACCTTTCTTTCCTGCTGTTTTAGAAGTGAGTGAAATTATATGATTATTTCCAGAAGTTTTAACATAGCTCACAGAAACAAGGGATGAAACCTCTTCACCAAGGGCATCAGCAAAAGCCTTGAGCTTCCCTCCTCTGAATCTCAGGGATTTTGATTCTTCATTAACCTCTATAACCAGTCTGCCTGAAGGAAGCTTTATATCGCCATCAATATTATCAGTTGTAATTTTATGATTAGATGCCACTTCAAGCACCTCTATAGAAGAAGTACCTACATCAGCATATTTGGTTGCAGTAACATCAAGAACCGAAGGTTCAGATGAGATTGATTTTTTTTCTTCATAGGAAGCCCTGAAACCATAAAGATCCTTGGCCTTTGCATCAAGGTCTTTCAGTTGAGAGCTGAGAAGAGTAAGCACCTCTTTTTTATGACTATTGAGGATCTTACTTTTTTCAAGCTGTTTTATAGGCTGAGACTCAACCTCAACAAGTTTGTTTATAATGGAATCAGTATCTATTCCAGAAGCCATTCCACCCATTGTAACAGGCATTTTGATCCTCCATACACGAATCTTAATAGAATAAGACCAGAAAGCCGACTAATATGTTACAGTCACAGATACATACCTGAATAAAAAGTAATTGATGTAAAGAAAAAAATCAAAAATTCAGGCACACCTTACTCTATATATAGATTATCGGCATAAATGAAAAAAAGCTTAAGGATAATGTGACATAAAAGAAGATTTTTATCATTCAGGCAAGTCAAATATGGATTTATAAACAGAAAAAGGCATAGCTATTGCTCTACCTGTATTACAAGGCATTTGCTTACAGTGGAAAACTGTTAAAAAAACAGACTATCTTGATTCATCAACAAAAAGCCCCAGATATTCCTGAAAATGCTCCAAAAGCTTCATTGAGTATTTTGCAGGGATTTCACGAACCACTTCATTTGTATCAGAATTTATCACTTTTATTATAATTCTGTTGGTTTTTTCATGAAATGAAAACTGGACTTTTTCATTAAAACTTTTAGTAATATTGTTAAGGTTTTTTATCACTCCTTCAACATCCATGTTTACGGATTGGCTCTGTGCAATATGATCAGCTTCATTGTTTTCACGATCATCCCTATCCAGCACATTCTTCCCTTGCATATTCATTGTTCTGTTAAAAGTATCTACAACATTCACTATATTCATGATCAGCCTCCTTGCATGATCTTAAAAAATTGTTAAAAAATATCCCTCCCCGGCCTCCCAACCGGAGAGGGTGACCAGCCGCACTGCCGGGCTGGCCTTTGCTGCAAATCAGATTCCTATTCCAGAAGTTTCATTACTAATTTAGGTTTAAAATTAGCCTGAACAAGCATCGCAGTACCACTCTGAACAAGAATCTGGTCAGTTGTGAAATTAACCATTTCTGCTGCCATATCCACATCACGCAGCCGCGAATCAGCTGCCAACATATTTTCTGCTGATAAATTCAAGGCCCCAATCGTATTCTCCAGCCTGTTATAATAAGCTCCCAGGTCTGCCCTTTGTCGATTCAACCTTTCAAGAGCGCTGTCAACATAACCTATCATGGAGTTTGCCTGCCCAACAGTTGAGATTGAACGTTTTCTTCCATCTTCAATAAGATTTAAGGCCTCTGCATTCATCGTAGCAATATAGACTCTGATTCTTTGACCGCTGTTTGCTCCAACATGAAAAAACATACTGGCAGTTTTGCTTTCCTTTGAGTAGGCGCCTGTCAGCATTTTTAACCTGTTGAACTCCGCAGATGTGGCAATACGGTCCACCTCATCTATCAGCTGTGAAACCTCTACCTGTATCTGTGTTCTGTCACTATTGGAATATATACCATTAGCAGACTGAACAGCAAGAGCCCTTATACGCTGCATAATGTCATTAAGCTGCTGGAAAGATCCTTCAGCAACCTGTATAAACGACAAACCGTTCTGTGCATTTCTTTCAGCAACAAGAAGCCCGTTTATCTGGGTTCTCATCTTTTCTGAAACAGCCAGCCCGGATGCATCATCACCAGCCCTATTGATCATCTCACCTGATGCGAGTTTTTCAATAGACTTATCAAGCCTTGCAGAAACATTTTGCATCTGCCTGTTAGCGAATATGGCACTCATGTTATGATTGATTCTCATTTTGACCCTCCCGTGGTTGCGTATACAGAACTGTCTGTTATATTTTTACAGTTCCGGTTTTTCAGCTGCAACATCGTGCTGCAAGCCGGGACCCTGGGGCCCAAAGGTTGTCTCCTGCTAAATTGCCGGACTGCCCATAATCCTGGCAACAAGCGCTGTCCGAAATATCTCCGACAGCCGGTAATGCCCTCCCGACATTACCGGCTGCCGGAAAATCCGGACTTTTACAGGATTATAGAAGTCTCAGCTTTAGAGAGAATCTGAGAATCAATTAATTTCAAAGAGCTGATTATATTCAGCTGAACTTTCTACTGTATAAAGGTCTTTAGACTGAACCTAAAAGTCTTAGTATTGACTGACTTTGAACATTAGCCTGCGCAAGCATTGATGTCCCTGACTGAACAAGAACCTGATTTTTGGTAAACTCAACCATTTCCTCGGCCATGTCTGCATCCCTTATTCTGGATTCAGCTGCCTGAGTGTTCTCATAAGCAGTCATTAAACCTCTTGCTGCAAAGTCAAGCCTGTTGTAATAGGCTCCTAAATCGGCCCTCTGCTTTGACAATCTCTGCAATGCATCATCAAGTACGCCTATGGCAAGATTAGAACCTTCAGGAGTTTCAAGAGAGAGTGCCACTCCGCCTGCACCGTCTTTAAAATTAAAAGAGGTTGCAGTCATTGTGCCTATATATACTCTTTCCCTCTGATTCTGATTCGGCCCCATATGAAACCACATACTTGCCCTTGGATTAACTTTAGAGAATTCTCCCATAAGGATTTTAAACCTGTTAAATTCCGCCTGGGATGCAATTCTGTCCACCTCATCAACAAGCGCTGACACTTCAACCTGAATAAGCTGGCGGTCGCTGACTGAATATATACCATTGGCTGATTGTATTGCCAAAACCCTAATCCTCTGAATAATATCAGAAGTCTGGTTAAGGTAACCTTCAGCTGTCTGGACAAAGGACATTCCATCCTCTGTATTTCTTTCAGCCTGTCTGAGACCCTTAATCTGGGTTCTCATCTTTTCAGAAACCGCAAGACCGGAAGCATCATCACCCGCCTTGTTGATCCTTTCCCCTGAGGAGAGCTTCTCCATCTGACTATTCACTCCCCAGTGGGTAAACTTTAACGTTCTGTTTGCGTTTATCGCACTCATATTGTGATTGATAATCATTTTACACTCCTTTGTTTATGTTTATTGCTGGCTTCCTTGCCGCACCAGTTCTAAGGCAGTAAGAACCGGTTACTTAATACCAGTAAACGGCTGTATTACAACAACCGGGATCAATAGAAATTTTAACCCATGGCATTGTCATGAGAGTTCAATCAGAAAAGCGGGGCAGACAGCTTCTAAACCTTTATACAGTTTTCAAAGAACAGTGAATACATAGGGACACCTGTCCCTGCTCGAATTTTCGTGCCCTTTGGCTTGTGAATTAAGTTTGATTATAAGCGTTTATATCTATTTAAAGCTAATTAAATTAAAATACAATAATTTTAAGCCCTGTTTCATCTATATGACGTTTTTTTGCTGTTTTTTTAAATTTTTTCGTTTTTTTGCAAAAAACTCCATTTCTCCGGCCTGATTATGAAAAATTTCTATTAAAAAAAATAGTAATAAAATTTCAGGGATAATAGTTTGTCATTCCGACCGAAGTGATAAGGCAGAGCAGGAATCTCCTGAAAAAATCAAGCTTGTTAGATTCCTGCATGCGCTGGAATGACATTACCCACAAAATCAAACTGCTACATTGGGAAGACTATTGAAACTGATTCTAATATCTATTGACAGATGATTAAAAAAAATAATATTTGTTTTCCTGAGATATTCCTCTCAATTATATTGGAATTTTTTTAATCTTTTAATAACTACATAAATAAAATTTCATCAATTGGTGGCTTTAATGAATAATAACGAAAAAAAATATATTGTATTGCTTGGAGATGGGATGGCTGATATTCCCATTCCTGAACTGGGAAATAAAACCATCCTGGAATATGCCCATATTCCCAAAATGAATTTTCTTGCATCAAAGGGAATTACTGGTCTTACAAATACAGTACCTCAGGGAATGGCACCAGGAAGTGATACTGCAAATCTTTCCATTTTTGGATACGATCCGGCTGAAAGCTACACTGGCAGGGCTCCACTTGAAGCCATAAGCATGGGAATTGATCTTGGACCGGACGATGCAGCTTTCAGATGTAATATAATAAATGCAGCTGATAATAAAATGCAGGACTTTACAGCATCTCACATTGACAGCTCTCTTTCTAAAGTTGTTATAGACCAGATAAGTAAAAATATTTCAGATAAAGACATTGAATTCTATTCAGGTGTTTCCTACAGGAACCTTATGGTATGGCGTAATTATCCCTATAAAAATATACCAGAAACTATACCCCCTCATGACATCCAGGGAAAGGATATAAAGGGTTACCTGCCTTCAGGAGAAGGCTCAGATAGACTCAAGGATTTAATGAGCAAATCCAGGGAGATTATTGCATCATCACCTGAAATCGCCAAGGCAATGTCAAGTCTTCAGGGAACACCTGAGTCAATATGGCTTTGGGGAGGAGGGAAAAAACCTGCTATTAAAACCCTGCGGGAAAGGTTTGGCCTCCATGGATATACAATTTCAGCTGTTGACCTTATTCATGGCATTGGCAAGGCAGCAGGGCTGGAGCCGATTTTAGTTGATGGAGCTACAGGATACATTGATACAAACTATGAAGGAAAGGCATCTGCCCTTATATCATCAATTAAAAAATGCAACCATGTTTTTCTCCATGTTGAAGCTCCTGATGAATCCGGACATGAAGGAAGCATTGAAAAAAAACTTAAATCCGTTGAAGACTTTGACAAAAAAATTGTAGGTCCTGTTTTAGAAGCAATGGAAAAATACAATAATTTCTCCATACTGCTTATGCCGGATCACCATACTCCAATAAGTGTAAAAACTCATACAGCAGATCCTGTGCCATTCACAATATACAGCAAGGGATGTTTGCTGGAAAATAAATACAACCAGTTCAATGCACCATTTTACAATGAAAAGGCAGCTAAAAACACCGGCCTCTTCATTGAATCAGCACACAAACTTGTTGAAATTATAATAAATGATTCTTTATAAAAACATGGAGGCTCTCTGTTGATTTTAAAAAAATCTGCTCTTATCACTATTGCCTTAATACTTGCAGGAATTATTTTTCTCATTATATTTCTTTCAATAAAAGATGATAACCTGGAAAGCTCAATCAAAAAATATGAGAAAGGCAACTATGTTTCAGCAATAATTGCTTTAAACAATATAAAAGAATCACCCTCCTATGAAGATGGAGAAAAAATTTTCTATTACAGATGCAGAGCCATCAATGACCTTGCAGAAGAGCTTGAGAAAAAATACAGCAAATATCTTAAAGCAGCAATAATTGAAAAACGGAATACAGCAGGTTACACCAAGGCACGAAAAAAAATTGAAGAGAAACTCGCTGCTGTAAATAAAAAAATTAACGGCGACCTCCAGTTAGCTGAAACTGCAAAACTTAGCCGGATAATACAGGGAGGCAAATTCTACAATGAATTTCTGTCAAACTACAGGGGAAGTCATTTTATTGAAGACCTGGATTTTATGGAATTCAAAAGTGCAATAAAGAGTGAACCTGAAAAACTTTTACATAGTGCGGGCAAATTCTATTCGCACTATCCTGATTCAAGCTATATCCCTAAAATTGTCTCCATGATTTTTGAATCAATGCACCAGGGTGAAACTGTACAGACAATTACAGATAGCAAAACAGGAGAAATGATAATAAGCTTTGCAGCCAGATACCCCACAAGCCAGGAAGCCTCCAGAATTTATATGTCAGATGGAGACAGTGTAAATTTGCGCGACTCACCCGGACTTACCGGGAATCCTGCAGGTAAAACCATAAAAGATGAAATTCTTATTCAGCTTGAAAAATCCATGGACACTATGCAGGTAGGTGACACCAGGGATTACTGGTATAGAGTAGCAACTTTAAGAGGAGTTAAGGGATGGATATTTGGAAAGTTTCTAAAACCCCTTGATCCTGATTTACTCAATAAAGAATCAAAGGAAGAAACCTGGGCTATGGAGGATAATTTTGATTCCTGGTCAGACTCAAATACTCCTGAAAACTGGATGCATGTAGAAGGAGAGAAAAGCTTTATCAACTTCAGAAAAGATGGGGATAAAAAAATTCTTGTGCTCAATGCTTCAGAAGGCGCAAAAGCAGGTTTATTCAACAGATTTACAAGACCCCGTGAATTCAGGTTAAAAATAAAAGCACGCTATATTTCAGGCTCGCCTGTTATAATTACAGCTTTTTCTCCCGGGAAAAACAACACCTATATCCTGAGCCTGGGAAATGATTCCATAAATTTGAATGGGAGGATAATACCCTTTAACACTACTAACTGGCATGTATATGAAATCTTCTCAGAAAATCAAAACTTTGCATCTTTAAGCATAGATGGGCAGATTGTGTCAGGGAGAATACCCCCTATTCAGGATAACCGCTTTTCTCAACAGGGCACATACCTGATGCATACAGAAGGAGAAGCTACGATTTGTGAATTAGAATTTATTAAAATCAGATAATCAAAAAGTCATTTTGGCAATGATACAGGAAAGGTGCCAAAATGACATAAAAGGAATCCATGGGATTTAAAAACCCTGGCAACCCTATTGAAACTCTATATCAAAATCTATGGAATAATAGCTTCCCTTTTTTTCACAATAGATAAAGATTTCTCCTAATCTTGATAAAGGGCCCGAATATAAATTATCATCCATATACCTATCTGCAGCAAGAGACTTTAATAAATCGCCATTTTTTAAATGAAAAATCAAATAGGTATCAGAATTGAGAAACCGCCCCAACCTTCCGGGATTTTTTGCATTATTAAAAGTAGTGCCTTCCATGGCCTTAATAACAAATTCCCTGGATGTTCCTATATAAATCCCTTTTGCATTATAAACAATATGAATAGCTGAACCTGACTTATCTTCAAACCAGAATCCATCTGAGCCACTCTTATATTTAGCTTCTTCAAATTTACCAGCATCTGAATATTTTATAGAAAGATGCTTTTTAAGTTTACTCCAGATATTTTTTGTTGATAATTCGCTGTTCATTGAAAGAAACAAAGCTAAACTTCCCTCCTCTGTTGTATCCTCAGGTTGTGTATACACTACAGTTGCAGCTCCGCTATATGCAGGAAGAAACTCCTCTTCAAAGTCCACTCCTGTTTCAGACTTGAATCCCTGCTTTATGTCATCATAAGCTTTACACCAGGGCTCATTTTTGCTGCAAAGATCTTTAAGACTTTGCAAATTATAGGATAAAAACAGGGATAAATCCACCTCAGGCATATAGAGCATTCTACCTGCAAGACCGGTTTTAAAAAGCCCGGAAACTGCTTTTGAATACCAGGAATTACTGTTAAGTTTAACAGATCCGCTTATCTGAAGCTTATTACCGCTAAAGCCAATACCCCCTGACAAATATTCAATAGCATCATATATTTCTGTGTCAAAATCGTTTTTTGCCTTATCATTTGAAGCATTTACAGAGGTATCCATTTTAACTTTATGCAAATAAAGAAATTCCCTCTCCTCTTCTATTGTATTCAAAAAAACAAACCTGTCTTTTTCAGATATAGAATCAACAGCTCTTTTTATAAACTCTCTTGAAAGGAAAATATTAATATCAAATACTTTATTTCTTTTAGAAAGATAATCAGAATAGTCCTTATTAAGAATTAATGAGCCCTTTCTGTCATTTTGTCTGTCCAGTATTTTCTTAACAAGATCACCAGTTGAGGCTATTACAAAATACCCTGAAACTGTGGCTGTAAAAATATCCTTCTGTATTTGATACAAGGCAGATCCATTATAATCTGTGATAACCGGATACACATCCAGTTCTTCATCAGGACGTATTTTTTTTATTATCTCAATAAATTTAAGAGGAAAATCCTTTTCATTTATTATTGGCACAAGAAAGGCCATAACATCCTGATTATTATCTTTATCAAAGCTTACAAAGCTTATAGGCTTGGCTGTATCTATTCCTGTCTTTTTTAAAGATTCATTTTTCAGATAATCAATACCGGTTTTGCTCCTGAATTCCTCGCGCTTTTTATCAAAAGATTTTTTACTTTCATCATCTAATGCTGACAGTATATAATTAGCTGTTTTAAGGAGATGGCTTATTTCTCTGGTTTTAATAAAAATTTCCGCATTTTCAGGAATGAGAGATTCAGTATCTCCTGCATAATCAGAAAAAACCATACCCTGAAACAGGAACATAGCAGCAAGTAAACAAATAAAACGTTTCATAAATAATTCCCCTGAATAAATTTCCACTCAGCTTAAAGATCTATTTTAAATTATTTTGTATAAACAGGCGGTTCTGTCATCAATAATATACTATCTGACCAGTTTTTTCCACATAATAATAAAAACCTGACAATAATAAATTCCTCTAAGGAATTATTAAAAAAGTAAAAAAATAGTTGAACATAATAATAGTCAAAGCACAATACTTTTAAGCAATATTTTTGAATTATGCAGCAGAATTTTTCCAGGAGTTTGAAATGGAATCCATAAAAATTAAAAAAAGCTATGAAGAAATTAATGAAAAAATAAAACAAGGCAAGGCTGTTATTGTTACAGCAGAGGAAATGCCTGAAATTGTAAAAGAAAACGGCGTAAAAAAGGCTTTTGAAAAAGTTGATGTTGTTACAACAGGAACTTTTGGAATAATGTGCTCATCAGGCGCATTTCTCAATATTGGTCACACCAAACCCAAGATACGCACATCAAAAGTATGGCTTAATGATGTTGAAGCTTATGGAGGGATTGCAGCAGTGGACTGCTACATTGGCGCCACACAGGTGCGCGAAAATGATCCACTCAACATGGTTCATCCAGGTACATTTGCCTATGGAGGCGGACATGTTATAGAGGACTTAATTGCAGGTAAAAAAATTAAACTTAAAGCAACAGGATATGGCACTGACTGCTACCCGCTCAAAGAAATTGAAAAAACAATAACAATTAAGGATCTGCGAAACGCTTTGCTTTATAATCCACGTAATGCATACCAGAATTATAACTGCGGCATAAACCTTACAAAAAAAGTCAAGTATACATATATGGGAATACTCAAGCCTGATATGGGCAACATGTTTTACTCAAGTGCTGGCCAGCTAAGCCCGCTTTTAAACGATCCCTTTTACTGGACAATTGGAACAGGCACAAAAATTTTTCTTGGAGGAACAATGGGCGCAGTAACCTGGCACGGAACACAGCACGCCCCTGATTCAGAACGGGAAGATAATGGCATTGTAAATGGAGGAGCAGGAACAATCGCTGTGTGCGGAGATATGAAGCAGATGAATACCAACTATATCAGGGGAGCTTCCATTGCTGGTTATGGCACATCCCTTATGGTTGGCATAGGCATACCAATTCCCATTCTCAATGAAGACCTGGCCTATTTCACAGGCATGTCTGACAGGGATATAAAGGCGCCAGTAGTAGATTACGGAGCAGACTATCCTGACGGGAAGGACAACATTGTTCAACATGTAACTTATGCAGAGCTTAAATCCGGCACAGTTATTGTGCAGGGCAGATCAGTTCCTGCAGCTCCACTTTCAAGTTATCCTGTGGCAAGAAAAATTGCCCTAGAGCTAAAAAACTGGATAGAAAAAGGTTTTACCCTGGGAATACCGCAAATACCAATTCCCACAGTTCCCTATATAAAGAAATGACAGATGCTTCACAATAAACGTTTTTACAGATTTTACAGCAGCAATGACAGATGGAAAGTCTTTAACATCAAACTCCATACAAGCGATTTATACATAAAGGCTTCCCATGACATTTCAAAAGAAGCCTATACCTTGCTTAACGAAGCAAGAACTGAAATAGAGCAGCACATAAAGGAAAACCCTGATTTCCTTACAGCTTTGGAGCCTCTTAAAGAGCCTGCTGTTTCAGATATTATTTCTGAAATGTATAGGGCATCTAATGCAGCAGGAACAGGGCCAATGGCTGCAGTTGCTGGTGCTATTTCTGAATATGTGGGGAAAAAGCTCCTTCCCTATACAGAAGAAATAGTTGTGGAAAACGGCGGAGATATATGGATGAGTATTAATTATCCGGTTTATCTTGGTATTTATAGTGACAATATATACTTTAAAGACAAACTTGCACTTAAAATTGATAATGCCAAAACACCCTGTGCTATATGCACATCATCGTCAAAAACAGGGCATTCTTTAAGCTTTGGCAAAGCAGATTCTGTCACTGTAGTAGCACTAAACGGTGCCTATGCTGATGCTGTTGCAACAGAAACATGCAATAGGGTAAAAACCCGGGCAGACATGGAAAAAGCTCTGGAATTTGCATTATCAGTGCCTTTTATCAAGGGCTGTCTCATAGTGTTCAGGGACAGGATTGCAGCATTAGGAGATATTGAACTAGCCCCTCCTGAGCAGCATAACAGGGTAGTGTAACAAATATTAATCTGCCTATACTATGATGATAATTAATTCACAGAAAAGGAGTTAAAATGATTTCTACAAATGTTTTACTCATATTCAGAAAAGATATTATGTACAAACCTATAATTTATAAAATAGCAAGGGATTTTGATATAATATTCAATGTTATTGAAGCAAAGATTTTCCCCAAACAGGAAGGGCGACTAATTCTGGAGCTTAAAGGCACACAAAAACAAATCAATACAACCCTGGAGTATTTTGGCAAGGAAGGGGTTGAGGTTCAAATTCTTGCAAAAATGATTAAAAGGGATGAAGAACTTTGTGTTCACTGCGGAGCATGCACAGGAGTTTGCAGGGTTGATGCACTTTACATTAACAGAGAAACAATGGAAGTTATTTTTGATCCTGAAAAATGCGTAGCATGCGGTTTATGCAAAACAGCCTGCCCTGTTAATGCAATGTCCGGCTCAGCAATTGACAGGGAAATTTAAAAAACAGAAAATGGTTAAAAACAGCATTAAAAATAAAATTTTTAATTCATTGAATAAACTGACTTTTTTAACAAGCCTGAATTTTAAACTTCAAGGCTCTAATAAATCTGCAAAAAAAACTTCTATAGACATAACAGATATTAATGAAAAAATTGTTTCCAAAGCCCCTGGAATGACAGCCTACACTGATTCACAGGGATTTATTCTTATGCACAATGAATCTTTTGCAAAATTTCACAACAATATAAGCCTAAAAAAACTAAAGCAAACAGACCTTCCTGCATTATACCTGGACTCTATAAGCTCAGGAAAGGAAAATTTTATTGCGGCATTTGAAAAAAGCAAAAACGGAATAGAATCAAAAACAGAAATATGGGTTAAAAAAAAGAATAATCTGAGACTCCTTGAAGTTTTCTTTTATCCCATAATTCAAAACCTGAATATTATCATTGGCATAATATTCAGTGCAAATGACATAACAGAAAGAATCCAGCTTGAAGCCAGAATCCTTGAAGTCATACACACTGAAAGAAAAAAAATTGGCATAAGCCTGCATGATGACCTGGGACATGATCTCCTTGCTGTTTCCATAAAATCAAGGCTTATATATGACAAGCTTAAACATATATCCCCGGAATTAGCTGAAGATGTGAAAGAAATTGAAATATCAATTAAATTAGCCATGGATGAAGTACGCCGTCTTTCCAGGGGTCTCATACCATATAAAAACAGCGGTCTGGATTTTAAGGAAATGCTGGATGCCATTGCTCTGACAATTGAAAAAGAATATAAGTTAAAATCTGATTTTTCTATAGACAACAACATTAAAATAAGCGACGAATCGATTATACAGGAGATCTTTTATATTATTGATGAAGCTGCACTGAATTCCTTTAAACATTCAAAATGCAGCCTTATTTCAATAGAGATGTATCAGGAAAACAATATGATCACCTTAAAAATAACTGATAATGGCAAAGGCATACCCCATAATCAGACAAAGAAAAATGGAGTTGGCCTGGAAATTATGCATTATCGGGCAAGGGCTTTGGGCGGTGGCCTTAAAATAGCAGACAATCCTGCAGGAGGAACAACAATTACATGCATATTCAGCCCTGTGAAAATTCAGGTATAAGGAGAAGCTAATGGATGAATCAGAACTGAAAATAATAAAGATTATAATTGTAGATGACCACCCCATAGTATCTGACGGGATACACCAGCTCATTGAAAGAGAAGAAGATATGAAAGTGTGCCTTGCAGTACCAGATGCAGAAAGCGCGCTTAAAGGAATTTCAAAGCACTCACCAGACCTTATTGTGGTGGATATTTCTCTCAAAGGCACAACAAATGGAATAGATTTAATAAAGGGTGTAAAAAAAAGATATCCGAAAATCAAATCCCTTGTTCTTTCTATGCATGATGAAAACCTTTATGCAGAGCGCGCAATAAAAGCCGGTGCTAAGGGCTACATTATGAAAAACGATCTTACTGATAATATCATCAAAGCTATAAGAAAAATAATGAATGGGAACCTCTACCTTAGTGAAAATATTACATCCAGACTTCTCAATACGCTTGTAAATCAGGACAAAGAAGACAACAGTCAGGATATAACAAAACTGAGTGACAGAGAATTTCAAATTTTCCAGTTAATTGCTAAGGGCCAAAAAACAGGCGACATAGCTAAAGATATAAATATAAGTGTAAAAACAGTAGAAGCCCACAAACTTCGCATAAGACACAAGCTTGACCTGAAAAATAGCCTGGAGCTTACCAAATTCGCTATTGAATGGAACCACCAGAATAACCTGACTGAATCCTGAATTTAAAAAAAATTACTTTTTTTGAGAAATTTTTCATGATCCACTTGACGATTTTAATATTTATCAGTATATTGTTGTTAGCACTCAATAAAGATGAGTGCTAACAACAGACAAAAAGGAGAAAGCTATGTATACCTACAATATTTTTGATGATATGATCAAATTAAGAAATGTTTTTGATGATTTTTTCACAGTACGAGGGGAAAATGAAGAAAATACTGAATTTCCGCCAATACGTATTCTTGAAGAGGGTGACAACATTACAATTTTTTCTGTAGTTGCTGGTGTCAGTGCTGAAGATATTGATATTCAGCTTGTTGACAATACCCTGTTTATCAAAGGGGAAAAGAAAGAGGATTACGAAAATCACCCCTATATAAGGCGGGAAAGATTTTTTGGCGAGTTTAAAAAATCAATCAAACTCCCCTTTAAGGTAAATTCAAATGAAGTTAAGGCAGATTTGAGTGATGGAATCCTGAAAATAAAACTCACAAAATCTGAAGAAGCTAAACCTAAAAAAATAGAAATAGCATAGGAGGAACATGTCATGATGGTAGAAAGAAAAGTCTCAATAAACGGTAATGAGCAGGAAGTTCACATTCCACTCACAGATATTTATGAAACCAGCGACCTCTACTCACTAAAGATGGAGATGCCTGGCATAAAAAAAGAGAATCTTGACATTGTAATTGATGAAAATGAGCTGAGAATTATAGCAAAAAGAGAAGCTAATGACGAGACTAACAGTATAAAATTCTCTGAATACAGCGATAGAGATTATTACAGAGCATTTAGAATCGGTTCTGATGTAGACAAAAACAGGGTTGATGCAAACCTTGATAAAGGGATTCTAAGCCTGAAGCTTTATAAAAGCGAAGAGGTAAAACCTAAAAAAATAGAGATAACCCAGATAAACTAGTTTCATCCAACAATCAATTAAGCTTATTTGTGGATAATCAGACAGGCGAAGTCAGAAGGCTTCGCCTTTTTATATGCCTGCCAGCTCCTTTTTTATGTGGTCAGGAATTTTATAGTAGTGCCTTGAATCAACAATAAATTCTCCGTAAATTATTGACAGCATTACCAGCCTTAATCCCTTTTTTTTAAGCAGTAATTTTAATGCACTACGATAAAGCTCCTTTGACATATCAAAATTAAAGCTTACAGGTACAAGGTTATCCCCCTCTTTAAAAAGAAGTATAATTTTTAGAATATTCTGGGAAACATCAATAGTCCATCCTGGCTCCTGATCTCTTATTGTATCAATAAAATCTTCATGGTCATAATAAAAAAACCTTATACTCTTATCTGTGCTTAGAAAAAAAGCATCACCAGGATAGCTAATCATATGGTATATAACTTCAGTAGCACCACTTTTAGGGATATTTTCCCCATCCTTAATCTTCTTTAAAGCCTTTATAACTTCTTTATTATCAAATTTAGGAATATACTTATCAAGCTCTAACATTCTTTCCTCCATAAAATCATCTGAATAAATTCTGCACAAAAGGAAGCATGGATATATCGTTAATTATTACAAAAATACCAAGTGTAATAAGAAATACAATGCCAAAACCCTGAATTCTGGCCATAATCTTTTCATTAACAGGCTTTCCTCTTATTGCTTCAATTGTATAAAAAACAAGATGGCTTCCATCAACAGCAGGGATTGGAAGGAGATTCATAATCATCAGTATAATTGAAATCTTTGCCATAAGCAAAATAAAATCTGATGCTCCCCTGTAATAAAGAACATCACCTGCAATTTTTGCAATTCTTATTGGGCCGGAAATACTTTCGCGCACATCCATCTTGCCTGAAAAAAGAAGACCAAAACCCTTGATGTTCATAACAATAAAATCCCATGGCTCAATAAATGCCTCTACCAGGGCTTCTCCAGTGCCCATTTGAACATTTACTGTATCAAAAACCAGACCTATTTCAATGCCTATCATTGCCTTTTGTATAATTTCAATTGAACCAATAAATCGCTTATCCTCTATATCAAAAATTACATCGCGCCCTTTTGCATTTTTTACATCTTTAATAAAGGTATTGTAATCTCTGATGGTTTTACCATCTACTTTTACCAGGCTCTTCCCAAGAAGAGACTTGAACTCCTCATTTCCAGCCAGGGTCTCTGTTCTTCCCCCAGCTCCCTTGATAAAAAATATTTCAGCCTGAAGAGGAATAATTTCCAATTCATTCTCTATTCCATCTCTAAGATACCTGACATTTACCTTCTTACCTGCATTCTCCTGAATATACTCTGAAAAATCAGCAGGAGTAAATATCCTTAAATCATCAACCATGAATATAATATCATCTTTTACAAGCCCTGCTTTTTCAGCAATGCCTCCATCAACAATTCTGGTAATAGCAATACCTTTTGTATAGGGCATTACACCTATTGTAAAACGTCCCTCCTGAGCTGAAGCCTGACCAGGGGTAATATCAAAAAACAGCTCCTTTCCATCTCTATCAACATGAAATTTTAAAGTTTCACCTTCAGAAAAAAAGACTGCACCCTGTATATCTGAAAAAGCCCTTATTTCTTTGCCCGATATTGATAAAATCTTGTCACCGTTTTTCATCCCTGCCTGCAATGCCGGAGAGATATAGGATCCAGAGGTGTATTCCGAAGGGATAATAACCTGATTACTCTCTTTGGAATATCCTATAAGGTTCATCAAAAAGAAAAGGGTAATTCCAAAGGCAAGGTTAAACAAGGGCCCCATTATAACTGTTACTATTCTTTTTAAAGGATGGGCTGACAAAAATTCATAGCCCTCCCCTGATTTATCCTCTGTAGGCTCCTCACCATAAAACTGACAGTATCCACCAAAAGGAATAAGTGTTATCTGATAGGTGGTGTCCCCAATCTTCTTTTTAATAAAACCCTTCCCATATCCCAGGGAAAAAACCTTAGCCTTAATACCAACCATGCGCCCGCCAAGAAGATGGCCAAGCTCATGTATAAAAATACACGCTCCAAGGAGCACCAGTGCTCCAAAAATATATGTGAGGGTCATCATAGCTTTTTCTCCTTAATAATACTCTCTGCTGTTTTTGCCGTTTCCTGACTAATCCGGATTATATCCTCAATTCCAGGGTTGGGAAAAACAGAAACTCTGTTCATGCATTCAACAACTACAGGAACAATATCTGTAAAGCCTATTCTTTTGTCAAGAAAGGCATAAACCGCTGATTCATTAGCTGCATTTAAAACAGCTGGCATTACTCCCCCTGCTCTGCCTGCCTGATAACAAAGCTCCAAAGCAGGAAAGCGTATTTTATCATATTCTCTGAATGACAGGCTCTTTATTGATGAAAAATCAAGTCTGCCAAAGCTGTTTTTTATCTTATCAGGATATGTCATGGCATTGAGTATTGGAAGTGCCATATCCGCAACCCCCATGTGTGCATAAACAGTCCCATCAACTGTTTCAATCATGGAGTGTATAATACTTTCGGGATGGATGACAACATCAATTTTGTCATAATCTATATTAAACAAATGCCTTGCCTCAATAACCTCAAGCCCCTTGTTCATCAAAGTGGCTGAATCAATGGTTATTTTACTTCCCATATTCCAGGTTGGATGATTAAGAGCCATTTCAGGGGTTACATCTTCCAGGCTTTTTCCTGCATAATCCCGAAAACTGCCACCTGATGCAGTAAGGATAATCCGTTGCAAAAATTCAGGCTTTAAGCCATCAAGGAGGGAAAATATTGCACTATGCTCGCTATCAACAGGAATAAGCTCAACCCCCTTGTCCTTTGCCATAGCCATAAAAATATCCCCAGCCATAACCAGGGTCTCCTTATTTGCAAGAGCAAGGCGTTTGCAACCATCAAGAGCTGCTATTGAAGGAACAAGGCCTGCGGAACCTGTAATTGCAGAAACTGTTAAATCACATTCCCTGCGGGAAATTTCTACAATACCATCTGCCCCTTGCATAAATTCCACCTGGGGGAATTTATTTTTCATATCCTGATATTGCAATTCCTGTGCAGAAATATCAGCAACAGCAACAAATTGTGGCTTAAACTCCTCAATCTGCTTATAAAGAATATCAAGATTTCTGTTACAGGCCAGGCCTAAAACCTTAAACCGTTGTGGCATGGCTCTTACTACACGAAGGGCGGATTTTCCTATGGAGCCGGTTGAACCAAGAATAGTAAGGTTAGTCATAGTTTATCAGGGTATCCCCTTAAAAACCAGATAATAGTAAAAAAATGGTAATGCAAACATGGTTGCATCAAAAACATCCCACATCCCACCATGCCCTGGAATAAGAGAACCAGAGTCTTTAAACCCGCCATCTCTTTTAACTGAAGATTCAACAAGATCCCCGATATCTGCCAGCACGCTTATACATATTCCCAGTAAAACAGCTTCGAGCATTGAAAACAAAGGCCTGGAAAAAAATGAAGTAAATACTTCGCTGATTATTACAAAAGCTATTATACTGAATAAAAGACCGGAAAAATAACCTTCCCAGGATTTGTTAGGGGATGCCTCAATCTTCGCCTTATGCCTGCCAAAAAGAACCCCTCCAAAATAAGCACCTGTATCATTAAGCATAATCACAGCAATAAGTATTGCTATGTAAAAAGCACCATCCTGAAGAGATCTGAGAAGTATAAAGTGGGATATTGAAAACACAACGTAGAACACACCAAAAGCAGTAACAGCTACAGAATAAATCCCCCCATGAAGAGGCCTTGTAAAAATTTGAAGTACGAGTATTGCAGCAATAAAAAAAGCTATTGTAGCAAGTATTAATCTTGCATCAAAGTCGCCAAAATACCGACTATATCCAAACATCTTACCAAATGCAAAAATATACATAATTAAATTTATAAGAAGACCAAAAAAAAGACCTGTTTTAATAAAGGCCCTGCCATTACCTGCTTTATCCGATATTATATAAAATTCATATAAAGCAATAAGTGATATAATAATTGATCCTGCAAGTATGGGAAGATACTGAAAATGGTCAGCCAGCAAAACATAGGCAAGTAGAGGTAATGTTACCAAAGCACTTAAAATTCTTTTTAATGTTTCCATATTCAAGATGTTCATAATCCTCCGTATCTCCTTTCCCTGTTTTGAAACTCCCATATAGCTTTATAAAAATCTTCAGTTCCGAAGTCGGGCCACAACACATCAGTAAAAATCAGTTCAGCATAGGCAATCTGCCAAAGCATAAAATTACTTATCCTGTATTCACCGCTGGTTCTTATAAGCAGATCAAGATCAGACATATCCCTGGAATAGAGGAAAGAACCAAGCTTCTTTTCAGTAATTTTTTCATTCCCTTTTCTTGATACGAGCCAGCTATTTACAGAGTCCACAATTTCCTGCCTTCCTCCATAATTTATACAAAAATTAAGTATTAGCCCTTTATTGGAAGAGGTTTTATTCACTGAATCAGTAATTGCCTTTTTTGTAGAAGGGGGCAATTTTTTAAGAGACCCTGAATGCTCTATTCTTATATTTTTATTATTTATAATATCAAATTTTTTTTTGAAAAAAATCTCAAGAAGTTCCCAAAGCCCTTTGATCTCAGACACAGGCCTTGACCAGTTTTCCACGGAAAAGGCATAAAGCGAGACTTTTTTAATTCCCAAGGATATAGCACAATCCATAAGGGGTTCAATTGCTTCTGCACCAACCCTGTGCCCCTCTTTTCTGGAATAACCTTTTTCTTTGGCCCATCTGCCATTCCCATCCATAATAATACCAACATGGGCAGGGATTGGTTTAGCCTTAATTAATTCTTTATAGCTATTCATCAATTATTATCAATAAAAAATTTACCCTCCCATGCTTAAAAAAAGTCAGCACAGGAGGTTTAATTTTTTTATATATTGAGTATCTCTTTTTCTTTATTGTCTGTTATTTTTTGTGCTTCTTCAACATACTTGTCAGTAATTTTTTG
>CAYTLM010000004.1:0-25798 GCA_964438485.1 uncultured Leptospirales bacterium
CAATGAAATTAAGAGAAGATGGTATTCTCGAAGGTTTTGAAAGAGGAATTAAAAAAGGTATCGAAAAAGGAATCGAAAAAGGGATTGCTAAGGGTATTGCTGAAGGCAAGGTTGAAGGAGAATATGCACAGGCTTTAAAAACTGCCAGAATGATGATTAAAAAGGGATATGACGTAGAGCTTATAAATGAGTTAACAGAGCTTTCTATTGAGGAGATTAAAAATCTTTCACGATAGTTTTATTTAAGAAAATACGCAACTTTTCAATCCCTCGATACAGCGCTGCTGCGCCGCGTTATCAGAATAAGGTTGAGGTCAGACTCAATTTTTATTAATCTGCAACTAACAGAATAATAAATCAAATAGAACAGATGCGAAAGCTTCCCTTGTCAAGAAAAGCTACAAGGCTGGCATCTACCCCCATACCTTCCAAAGCCTTAACAAGATACATTGAATCCACATAGCTTACAATCTGATCTCTACGCTCAATAAAATTACCATCCCATGCATGCATCTCAGCAGTGTGAACACAATAGCAAAAAAGAGCCCTGTTAAAATCATCGTCAAAATCACCATCTTCATACTGGCTGTTTATATCATAATAAGTGCCATCAGGCTCCCAGCCTTCACTTTTTGCAATCTCCAGAGTACTCTTCCATAAACTTTCTTCACAATAAAAGCACTCTTCTGTTTCAATATTCATAAAAAGATAGGTCATAAAAATAAATCTCCACATCTAAATACTAGTAGCAGTTTCATTTTGTGGGGAATGTCATTCCTGCGCATGCAGGAATCTCTTAACCTTGATTTTTTCAGGAGATTCCGGCACTACGTTATCACTTCGGACGGAATGACAGACTATGACCCCTAAAATTCTACCACTACCTAAATACTAATTCTCAAATAAATAAAAAGTAATTTACAGATAAAACAGGTAAAGAACATTTTACCTGTATAAGCTTTATTAAGCAAAATAAAAAATCAAGTGGCAATATAATATGAAAAAAATTTGTGTTTTCTGCGGTTCCAGCAGCGGTAATAACAGGCTATACAGCGAATACGCCAAGAAGCTGGGCAAGCTCCTTGTTGAGTATTCAATAGACCTTGTCTACGGAGGTGGTGACATTGGCCTTATGGGCATAATATCCCGCACTGTTCTTGAAAATGGTGGTCATGTTACCGGAATTATCCCCCAGCTCCTTCATGAAAAAGTTCCCCATACTGAACTAAGTGAACTTTTTATTGTTGAAAATATGCACGAAAGGAAAGCCCTGATGTACAACCTTTCAGACGGGTTTATCTGCCTTCCTGGCGGAATAGGCTCCCTTGAAGAAGTGCTTGAAGCATTTACATGGCTGCAATTAGGCTATCATAACAAGCCTGTTTCTCTTATCAATATTAATGGATACTATGATCATTTAATAAAACAGCTGGAAATGATGGTAAATGAAGGCTTTATGAAAAAGGGACATTTAAACTCACTTATAATTAAAGATGATTTTAACGGCATAATTGAAGATATGAAATCCCTTCCAGTCAAAACTGAAGACAAGTGGAGCTAATAAATAGTATAATCAATCTTTTTAAAATACCAGGAAACACAGGAATCATAGCTATTGATAAAGGAGAAAACACATGGATATAATTTCACGAATATACTGCAAGGATTTAAGCTTACGAGCCTATACTGTTACATCCAGGGCTGTTGTACAGCAGATTGTAACATCTCACAACACCACGCCAAATGCAACAATGGCCCTTGGTCGAACAATCAATGCAGCAGCTTTGCTTGGAGCAACGCTAAAGCCCATGTCAAATCAGAACATTCTTCTTAAATTTTCCGGAAGCGGGCCTATAAGGGAAATACATGTTCAGGCAGATACAAATGGCAATATCAGAGGCTATGTTGGGAATCCCCATGTGGATATTACAGAAAATTTTAACAAAATCAGCTTTTCAAAAACAATAGGTGCAGGATTACTAACAGTAATAAAAGATACAGGAATGAAAGAACCATACACAAGCATTACACCCCTGTTATATGGAGAAGTGGCCTCAGATTTTGCCTACTACCTCACTACATCAGAGCAGGTACCCTCTGCTGTTATAATTGGTTTAAACCTTAATGACAACGGAGACATAGCCTCATCAGGAGGAATACTAATCCAGACATTCCCTGACACACCTGTAGAGGCAATTGAAAAAATAGAGGCAAATATCAATTCAATGACAACACCCCTTGGAACATTGCTTGAGCAAGGGGCAGATATTTACTCTGTAGTTTCTGAACTTTTTGACAACAATGCAATGGAAGTATTAAGCACAACTCCATTAAAATATGCATGCAGATGCAGCAGAGAAGTCCTTTTGCAAATATTCAGGGGTGTTCAAAAGGAAGAGCTCCTTGACATGATAGAAAAAGATAATGGCGCAGAAGCAACCTGTACTTTTTGCCTGAAAAAATACAGGTTCACAGGCCTGGAGCTGCAAAGTTTACTCAAGTAGTTATTCACGCACTCTTGTTATATTTTCACTTTTCCCTGTATTTGGATTGATGGTAAAAATAACCCCATTAATACCAGGATTATCTGTAGCTGGTTCAAACTTCATTTTGGTCTGATACAAAAAATGATCTATGGACTTTTCCTTTTTCATTCCTATTACAGAATCAAAGGGTCCGGTCATACCAATATCAGTAATATAACCTGTGCCTTTGTGAAGTATCCGTTCATCAGCCGTTTGAACATGAGTATGAGTTCCAAAAAAAGCTGAAGCCCTGCCATCAACATACCATCCCAAAGCCTGCTTTTCAGATGTAGCCTCAGCATGAAAATCAACAACTATGACTTTACATCTATCCTTAACTTCATTATAAATTTCATCAAACTTTCTAAAAGGACAATCAAGAGTAGTCATAAGCACCCTGCCTATAAGGTTGACAATACATATGGACACACCGCGAACATTGACAATATAGTATCCCTTTCCCGGGACCCCCAGAGGATAATTGGCTGGCCTTATAAAAGCAGGCTCTGAATCAAGTATTTCCAGAATTTCATTTTTATTCCAGACATGGTTCCCTGAAGTTACAACATTAACCCCATAAGCAAAAAGCTCTCTGGTTTTATCCGGTGTCATGCCCATTCCACCAGCTGAATTTTCTCCATTTGCCACAACCAGATCTATCCTGTGCCTGTCAACAAGACCCTGGAGCTTATTTCCTACAATATTTCTTCCAACTCTGCCTACTATATCTCCAATAGCCAGAATTTTAATTTCTTTCATTTATATATTCCTGCAATATGATAAACTAAAAAAGGGATTTATAAAATCCCTTTTTTAGTTTTTTTCGTATAACAACACAGTTATCTTGCATAATCTATTATTCGTGTTTCCCTGATAACAGTAACCCTTACAATACCAGGATATTTTAAATCCGATTCAATCCTCCGGGCAATGTCCCTTGCCAAATCTTCAGCATGCTCATCATTAACAGCAGAGTTATCAACCATAACCCTAAGCTCTCTTCCTGCCTGAATAGCAAAGGTTTTTTCCACTCCTTTAAATTCAGAAGCAATTTTCTCAAGATTATCAAGCCTCTTGATATAGGTATCCAGAGATTCCCTTCGTGCACCAGGACGTGAAGCAGAAATTGCATCAGCAACCTGAACAAGCACAGCTTCAAAAGACTCAGGTTCCCTGTCATTATGATGAGAGGCAATGATATTCACCAGCTTGTCATTTTCACCAAATTTTTTAGCCATCTCAGCACCAACAATAGCGTGTGCACCCTCACCCTCTACAAGACTCCCCTTGCCTATATCATGGAGAAGCCCGGCTCTCTTGGCCATCTGCACATCCAAACCAAGTTCACCTGCCATAATACCAGCCAGATTTGCCACCTCAATGCTGTGAGCAAGAACATCCTGACCATAGCTTGTACGAAACTTGAGCTTCCCAAGGCTATAAAGGGCATCCCTGTGAACACCTGGAATGCCAAGGGAATATGCAGCCTTTTCACCCTCTTCAAGCATGGTTTCCTCAATCTCTTTTGTAATTCTTTCAACAACCTCTTCAATCCGCGCAGGATGAATACGGCCATTTTGAATAAGCCTTTCAAGAGACTGGCGCGCTATTTCTCTGCGTACAGGATCAAATCCTGAAATAACAACAACCTCTGGGGTATCATCAATAATCATATCCACACCAGTGAGATTTTCAAGAGTACGAATATTCCTGCCCTCTCTTCCAATAATCCTTCCCTTCATTTCATCAGAGGGTAAAGACACTGTTGTCACAGTATTTTCCGAGGTATAATCCGAGGCATTTCTTTGAATAGCTGTTACAATAACATCCATTGCTTTTTTATCAGCTGTTCTTTTAGCTTCCTCTTCAATTTTATTAATAAGCCTTGAAATTTCAAATCGTGTTTCATTTTCTACGTTTTTAATAAGAAGCACTTTTGCATCTTCTGAAGACATGCCTGAAATACGTTCCAGCTCTGCTCTATGTCTTTCAAACTCTTTGGAAAGCTCCTCCTCCTTTCCTTTTAGCTCCTGCTCTTTCCCCTGTAGAATTTTTTCCTGTTTATGAACCTCATTTGTTCTGCTCTCAAGAGTTTCCTCTTTTTGAATAAGCCTTTTTTCAGAGACCTGTAGCTCCTGCCTTCTCTCTCTCATTTCCTTCTCTAAAAGGTTCTTTTCCTTAAGAAGCTGGTCTTTAATTTCAATGAGCAGCTCCTTTCTTTTAGCTTCAGCCTCTTTTAAAGCATCCTGTACTATTCTATGAGATTTAGCCTCTGCTGAATTCAGTTTTATCCTGCCAAAATATGCCCTTAATGCATACCCTAAGATTCCAGCAACAGGGAGAGCTATAATTAAAAATATTGTCAACATTCTGAACCTCCCTAACGCGTTTTTTAAGGTTATAAATAACCTTTGTCCTGTTTCAATAAATTAACCAGTACATAAGTGTACCTGAACAGTTACAGCTATACAAAACGCTGTAGCAGGATATTAAGGATTTAAATTCTGCTGGATTCTGGAAGCAACAAATGGGGGAACAAGCGTTGAAATATCACCGTGATACCTGGCTACTTCTTTTACAAGAGAAGATGATATAAAAAGATTTTCATCCCTTCCCATAAGGAAGATAGTTTCTACATTTGGTGCAAGTCTTCTATTAATTGATGCAAGAGTAATTTCATATTCAAAATCACTTACAGCCCTAAGGCCTCTTATTATAGAATTTACTCCATTTTCTTTGCAATAATCAACCAATAAACCACCAAATGAGATTACTTCTATTGTATTAAAATCCTTGCAACACTCTTTTATAATCTCTACTCTTTCTTCAACAGAGAATAAAGAACCCTTAGAGCTGTTAACAAGAATACCAACAACCAGTTTATCACATATATTCAATGCTCTCTCGATAATATCGAGATGCCCATATGTTAAAGGGTCAAAAGACCCGGGATAAATTCCAACCAGCATAATTCTCCACTTCTTTAATATCGAATAAAAAATAACACTTTGGTGCAATTCTGTCAACAAATAATATTATAAAAAGCGTATTCATTAACTTTTTTACAAACAAATACCTGCAAATGTCATTATTACTAACAAAAAAAAACACATAAATGGGGCAGATGACGACCTGAAAACACAGAATAATCAAAAATATGTTACAGTACCTGCATATCTTTTTCGCCAATAATCCTGTCGAATATCATCATATCTTACTCTTTTCCCTGAACTTGGCGCATGAATAAACCTGAAATCACCTGCATAAATACCTACATGGGAAATACCTGAACCGGAAATACGGAAAAACACAAGATCCCCTGGTTTTGCCCTGTTGATGGGAACCCTTTTGCCACCTTTAAACTGAGCACCTGCTGACCTGGGAAGAACAAAATTGTGCTGTTTAAAAACATAAGAGGTAAAACCAGAGCAATCAAAACCGCGGGGGTCAGAGCCTCCATAACGATACCTTGTGCCTATAAACTTTTCAGCTGTTCTAATAATAGCTCCTCTTTTACCCGGAGAAAAAGTCCTATCTGATTTGCGTGCATTAGGAGGCGTACAAGAAGAAAAAACAAGGGAAAAACATAGAAGCTGAATAAAAAGAAAATAGATAAAAATGATTTTTTTATTCACAGTTGATTTCACAGAGGGATTATACTTGGTTATTTTAAAAACAGTTCCTCAAAATCCTCTTTTGAAACAACAGCCATAATCCGGTCGATTTTGGTAGTTTCAAAAATTTTCAAAAGATCCTTTTTCAAGCCAAAAACATACATCTTTATATCCTGTTTTACAGATTTATTAAAAAACTTTACAAGAGCACCAATTGCTGATGAATCTATAAACACAAGCCTTTCACAGTCAAATCCCACCACCTTAGGCTTTCCGGCAATAATCTTTTCCCAGACTTCTTCAATATCCACTATATTTCCTATATAGAAATTTCTGGGTAATTTCACAACAGAAACTCCGTCATGCTCTATAATATCAATTTTCACCTTAAACCTTTTCTTTTTAATTTTCATATTTAATAAATCATTATATCCTTACTAATCAAAAAAACCCTCTTAATACAGCTATCATATAAAACAGATTGTCAATGGAAATATTAATCTCTTAAAAAAAAAGAGTTTATTTTATACTGTTTATAATTAGTTATACCTAAAAAAAATCAGATTATCAATTAAAATATAACATATTTTTTACTGATTACAAATTTTTTACAAAAATTTCATTGCTCATTTTTAATGAATCATCAACCTCTGTATATATTGTTTAATTAAGGGTAAGAAACTATGAAAAAAATTGAAGGCGGCCTTGAAACTGTAAAAGGATACAGCTTTTCCTCTTTGGAATGTGGAATACGATATGAAAACAGGCTTGATTATACAATAATTTCTGCAGACAACCTTTGTAATGCAGCCGGAGTTTTTACAACAAATAAAATATATGCAGCGCCTGTAAAAATATGCAGAGAGCGTATAAACAACAGTATAAAAGCAATTATAATAAACTCAACAAACGCAAATGCATGCACTGGCAGCAATGGATATGAAAATGCTGCTGCTATCACAAGGGATATATCAGCAAAGCTTAATGTAAAGCCAGAAAATATACTTATGGCATCAACAGGCATTATAGGAAGACAGCTCCCTGTAGAAAAAATGATTAAATCGCACAGCAGGCTTATTAAAGATCTTTCTTCAGCAAATGGCGATTCAGTAGCCAGAGCCATAATGACTACAGACACTGTGCCTAAATACTGCGCAGTGCGTTTCACCTGTGCAGAAAAGGAATACACAATGGCAGGTGTTGCAAAAGGTTCAGGCATGATAGCACCTGACATGGCAACCCTGCTCTCCTTTATTATCACAGATGCCCCTATAGCAAAAAAAGATCTGGACAGAATATTCAAGGAAAAAATTAAAACAACATACAACTCAATGACAATAGATGGGGATACCTCCACAAATGACACAGCAATAATATTATCTCCAATGTCAGATAATCCTCTTAAAAATGCTTCAGACATGAAAATCTTTTCTCAAGCCCTTGAATTTCTTTTATCAGACCTTGCTGAAAAGCTGATGTTTGATGGAGAGGGAGTTTCAAAAGTTGTAAGAATAAATGTATCATCAGCGCGTAATAAAAAAGATGCTGATCTTATAGCCAGATCTATTTCAAGATCCCTTCTTGTAAAAACAGCAATCTTCGGAAATGACCCGAACTGGGGCCGCATTGCATGTGCTGCAGGATATTCAGGTGCTGAAATTGAAGAAGATCTGCTCACAATAATGATTGAAGATAAGGCCTTATTCAAAAAAGGAGAAACCCTGGATGTAAATTACACAGATCTGGAGGAAATTCTCAAAAGAAATTACTACAGTATTAACATAGATATAGGTCTTGGCAGCGGACATTCCTCTATTATAACATCAGACCTTTCCTATGAATATGTTAAAATTAATGCTGAATACTCAACTTAAAAAATACATTGACATTTTCTTAAAAAAACAGTCTTGTTTTTACAACATCGTTGAGCAATATTGAATTATAAAACTAACAAATCCAGGAAAGTCATTAAAAAACAAACAGAACGGAAACATGAAAAGCAGACAATTTAAAATACTATTTACAATACTTATACTTATCCTTCCAATAATAGCTGTATCAGAAGAAGTTAAAAAGGATAAAATCCTGATTCATAATTTCAACTACATAAGCCCTGAAACAGAGTCCGGCAACACTTCTGCTGAAAGCATTAAAAAATTTCAATATTATTCATTTATTATTCCTCAAACACTATCTAAAAATTTCACCATTGAAGACAACTATAATATTGAAAGAAAATATGACACAATTACTATAAACAGTGTTTTCCATGATGAAAAGGATCGTATTGCACATATAAAAGAACTTCTTGGCATTGCAAAAGAAAATTCTGCAGATTATCTGATTACAGGTGACTGTTCCATCTCTGAGGAGATGCTTATTATAAATGTATCAATTTTTAATGCCCGTGGCCATGACATTATTACTTTTCAACACAAAAGCAATGAACTTGGCGTTGTTTTTAAAGATACAACTGACTACATTGCAGCTGAAATAATAAAAAATATCAAAATAATGGCAGATCTGGATAAAGAAAGATTCCAGCCCTCACCTTTTCTATCTGCTTTTTCACTACTGCAGGGCTTGTCAATAGGGGTTGAATCAGGATATCTGTTTATCCATAAGCCCTGGAAGGATTTTTACAATAACACCCTCTTTGCAAGTCCCTACATAATGTATAATTTCAATAAATGGTTTGCACTCTCTGTGAAATATGACTACATTCAGGGTGATTCAAAGGGAAAAAATCTGCCAGCCTATTATCAGATTGATTTTAATGGAGGCGCTTTGATGGGCCATTTAAAATACAATTTTTTAAAAAATGCTTCAATAGGTCTCTCTGCAGGAGGAGGCATAAGCAAAAGCAAAACCATACAAAACCCACATGCCCCTTTAACAAGTCCTGATTTAAAAACCAGCTCTAGGGATTACTACGCTGATGGGACCCTTTATTTAACTTACAGATTATCAGCAATTGAGATTAAAGCCGGAATTATTTATAAACGGATTTTTTATAAAGATGATCACATGGGAATGTCAGGAATTTATGCAGGAGCAGGGTTTCTTTTTTAAAAAAGGTTAAAATATCAATACTTTCGCTATATTTTATTAAATAATTAAAGATTTGACAAAAAAAGCCGATACTGTTAATAGAAAATAAAAGGGTTAGTAATTATGGTAATCGACAAAATAGGAAACATAAACAATATTACGGAAACAAAAAAGAATAAACCTGTGTCCAGTAAAAATGAGACATCCAGGGGTGATTCTATTCATATTTCCACTGAAGGGAAGCAGGCTGCAGAAACAGCCAGAAACATTCAGATTATTAAAGAAACCCCTGACATTAGAGCTGATCGAGTAAAAGAGATTAAAACTAAAATCGATAATGGAACATATGATTTTGACAACAAACAAATTCTTGAGATGGTAGCAGATAAAATTGCCAGCTTTCTCCTAAGATAAAATTAGAATTTATTTACTTTGTTCTTGTTACCAGAAGGCGGAAATAATTTTATATCCGCCTTTTTTATTGCTTATTACTATAATTTTTCTTTAATACATGTAATACAAAATCGGATATTAGCATTTCTATTCGACAAAAGGTAAAACACTAAAGAAGCAGGAAAGGAACAAATTGAAGAGCAATATTTTACCGGAATTTCATCTTCCAACAAAAATTTATATAAAACAGTCTATAAGCAAAAAGACTTCTGATATTGTTTCAAAATTGGGATCGCGAATAGTGATAATTGTAACAACATCCGATTTTGAAATATACCATGAACCACTTTCCAGGATATACAATGACTTTAAAAAACAGGGTTTAGGCTGCATTATTTACGACCAGATTCCAGACTCTCCAACTACAGAGGATATTGATTTTGCAGTTTCCTTTCTTAAAAAAACCAGGTGTGATGTAATTATGGGGTTTGGCGGGGTCAATTCGCTTAACTGTGCAAAAGCAGTTGCTCTTCTTTTAACAAACTTTATATTCTGTTATGATCTTTTTAGTACCAGGGATAGACTTAATCCTCCTGTTAATCTTATTACAATGCCTGCATACCCTTCATTCGGTTTTGAAATAAACCCCATGCTCTATTTAAAAGAAATTCATGAAAACACCTATAAAACATACTACAATACATCACTTTATCCAAAAGCTGCTATTATTGACCCTGAACTTAGTCTTAGAGCATCAGAAAACAAACTTTTAATAACTTCTACAAGTTCACTTGCAATGGCAACCGAGTCTGTAATTTCTACAATGAATAATGAAATTATCAATATATATTCTCTAAAATCAATAGACCTTATATTCAGAAACCTTCCTCTGGCATATAAAGAACCCACAAATCCTGTTCCCAGGCTTTATCTTGCAACATCTTCAGTAATGTCAGGCATTGCCTTTTCAGTATCATTTCTTTCTGTATCACTTGCAATTGCACTGGCAATAGCTTCACACTCAAGCATTGAAGTAGACACAGCTCTATCCATGATGATTCCTCACATAATGGAGTTTAATCTTACAACATCACCCGGGAAGTATGTTCAAATGTCTAAAGTAATGGGAGAAGAAATAAAAGACATTACAGTAATAGAAGCTGCCATTAAAGCAGTAGAAGCAGTAAGAAAGCTGGCGATTGATATAGATATTCCTCAGCGTCTATCTGGTTTTAATCTTTCGCAAAACCTGTTTAAACCCATTGCAGCACAGGCATCTACCTATCCATTTATACTCAACACTCAAAGACCCCTGTCTGCAAATGAAATTGAAACTATTCTTATAGCTGCAAACTGACTACAAACTACATTAACAGTATTTCTTCTGCAGAAAATATCTGGTTTATATCAAGAATAACAATAAATCCGGTTTTAAGTTTTGCTACACCTACAATATATTTTCCTGAAATACCCTTTACCACTGGAGGTGGGGGCTCAACATCGCTTGAGTCAACCTTTGTTACATGGCTTACAGAATCAATAGCAAGGCCTACCTGTTTTCCATTAATGTCTACCACTATAGCCCTGCTGGAGCTGCTCAAGTCAGCAATAATCCCAAACTTGTTTCCCAAGTCAATTATAGGAATTACCTTGCCCCTAAGATCAATAACACCAAGCACATGGCTTTTAGACTTGGGCAATTTTGTAATTTTAGGTACTTTCAAAATTTCCTGAACCTGAAGAATATTTATGCCATATTCCTCAGTACCAATCTTAAAACATACTATCTGCAAAGATGTTGCTACATCCGATACTTTCTGGTGCATATAAAAATTCCTTAACTAAAATATTTATCTGACCTGATAAAACTATATTATGTATTATATAAACAATAATAAAAAGATTTCAAGAATAAAATATTTTTAATGCAATAAAGAGTATTAAATATAAAAATAACCGTAAATATATAAAAATACTCCCAATCCCAGGAAAAAAATTATTTTTATAAATAGAGGTTCTCTTTCCCTTATAAATATATCCAAAAAACCTGTTAAAATTCCCCAAAAAGCAAAAACTGCCCCAAGAGCAAGAAAACTGTACTGATTTAAAAGAAAAAACACTCCACCCAAAACAAGACCAGTACCTAAATCAAAAAGATCTACAAGGTTAAACCTGCTTGCTGGAATATACTGTGATTCACTGCTGTAACTGGAGGTAAATTCATCCTTGCGAAAATACTTTAAACGGGTTTCAGCAAGCTCCTGCCTGCGCTGCTTTTCCTTTTCAGAATCACTGGAAGAATCATCACTGCGTATTCCATAGTTATTCGCAATAAGATTGACAACATCATTATTGGGTATTGTAGCAAACTCTGAGGCGCGATCCTTTAAAACCTCAGCAACCCTTGTAGACTTACCTGCATTATTACGTTCAAGCGTAACCCTCCCCTGACTTATAATAGAGTAATAGGAAGAACCATTTTCCTCGTGCACTTCAACATAAAGCCTTGCACGCTGCTCTCCATGATTATAATCAACACGAATATAGTCTCCATTATCAAGGGTAGTATACAACGCTCTTTCATAGCCCCTTATTTCAGAAGGGCGCCTTTTCCATGCAAATTGTATTTTTCTAGATCCAGTCATCTAAAAATTCCTTATAATAAAAGAGATTGGCAACCCTAGCCAATCTCTTTATATTCAAGATTAAGTTACTTTTTCTTATGACGGTTTTGTCTTCTTCTTTTTTTTCTTTTATGGTTTGCTATCTTTTTTCTTTTTTTCTTTTTACCACAAGGCATAAAATAACTCCTTTAAATTTATAGCTTTATATTCTCAACCTCATCTAAGGTTATCAATATCTTTTTTCAAACCAGAATCCTTTATGTCCTGCTCTGAACCAAAGATCTCTGGCATTAGATTTTTATCTGATGACATTATAACTTTTATATTGCCGGCTAATTTGTCAATATAAATATATTTCAAAATATCAGGATTGTCCTTAATAATCTCTCCTATTCTGGAGAGCTTCTCATAATAAGCTTCCCCTATAATTTTTTCTTTATTAAGATTGTTTTTAAGATGAATTTCCTGAATCTGATTTTTAAAAACAATCTCTTTCATCTCCTTTTCTTTATACACTGCTTCACGGTAAAGTTCAAATGCAGGAAGAACAAATGCACCGGAACTTTGAATGGAATCAGCAATAATTCCCGCTTCTTTTAATTGAAACTTCATGCCAGCTTTAATGGAATTCAAAAGCATTTCCTCATTCCGCTCCATATCACGCCTGCGATAATCAGGCTCAATATATTTATGGAAAAGGGATGAACATACATTAGTTCCAATATTAACAAGGTATCCATTTTTACTGCTGCTTTCAAAAAAAGAAAGCCCTGGCAGAGTGTCCTGATCTATATGATATGATATCTCAAGTGGTATCCTTATATCAAGAGAGCCGGATGGATCAGCTACCCCTGGTAAAAGAGGAACCCTTACTTCAATTGAGGTATCATACTTAACAGGTACTTTTTCTACTTTATAAAGCCAGGGGGTGACCCCATACCATACAAAATTACAGGTTTTGTTGAACAAATGAATTACCTGATTGCTGCTGGTATCTCTGACAAGCCCCACCTCATTATCATCAAGAAGATAAAATGTAAATAAAACTGCGTAAACAATAGCGGATAAAAAAATTATTCTGATAAGAGTTTTTATTAAACTAATCATAAATTAATCCTCTATCCTATGCTTCCTCATCGTCCCTGAATGAAATAGGTTTACTTGGAACCATTGTTGATATTGCATGTTTATAAATAAGGTTTTGCCTTTTATCAGCTTCGATCAATATTGTAAAATTATCAAAACTAAGCACTCTTCCTTTAATAGGAACCCCATTCATAAGGAAAAGCGTAATTTCTATTTTGTTTTTTCTTGTTGTATTTAAAAAAATATCCTGCAAATTACCTGCCTGTTTGCCCATAATTAAACCTCTTATTAATGATTTAACCAATTTTCAATGTAATGTGTAATTTGTTTTACATCTTCCGGCTTAAACCACATTATTTTTTTATTTCTTTTAAACCACGTTATTTGCTTTTTTGCGTATTTCTTTGTTGAATTTTTTATTTTTTCAACAGCATCAGAATATGTAATTAAATCATCAAGATAGTTATTGATCTCAGCATAGCCAATAGTTTTCATAGAGGCAAGCTGAGGATTATAGCCATTAGATCTTAGCTGAAACACCTCATCAACAAATCCTTTTTTCAGCATGCTGTCCACTCTTAAATCTATCCTTTGATGAAGCTCCATTTTCCCAGGGAAAATTCCTATATATAAAGTCTTATCCGACTCAGCCCCACTTGTTTCATTAAAATAGGATGATAAATTTCTCCCAGTACCTCTAAATACCTGAAGACCCCTCATAATCCGCTGAGTATCATTAGGGTGCACTTTTTGTGCAAAATCAGGATCTACCTTTTGTAATTCATTATAAAGAACTGCATTCCCTTTTTCTGCAATCTCCAAAGCAAGATTATCCCTTATAGCTTTATCTATTTGAGGGATATTAGAAAGCCCTTTAAAGAATGCATCAATATATAAGCCTGTTCCTCCAGCAAATAGGGGCAATTTATTTTTATCCCTTATTTTTTCACAGGCCTTACTTGCTAAATCAACAAAATCACCAGCAGTAAAGTTATAATCCGGCTCAACAACATCAATTAAGTGATGCTTTACTCTTTTTAAATCTTCTTTGTCAGGCTTACCACTGCCTATATTGAGAAATTTATAAACCTGAACCGAGTCAGCAGAAACAATTTCAAAAAAATTTCCAGCTACATTTAAAGCAATTTCACTTTTACCAGCAGCTGTGGGACCAAGAATTACTACTGCTTTTATAAAAAAACTCCCCTAATAACTTGTTTTTTCATTAGTCACAAAACGGATCTCTTCATCAAGTAAAAGTTTAAGCACATTAGGAACAACCTTCCAGTTCGTATCAGTATCAGGGTAATCTTTTATATTCGCTACCTTATCCACAGCTCTCATAGCTACTTTAGTAAATACATATTTATTTCCATTATAAAAAAGTAATTTGTCAAGTGGTATAATCATTAAATTCCTCCAGTATTCCTTCAATCGTTTTTTCTATATTTACTTTTCTGCAATTTTCAGCTGTAATAATTGATTCAAGCTTTACAAAAGCTGACTCAAGATCATTATTAATTATTATATAGTCAAAATGTCTATACTCTGAAATTTCCTCAAACGCTGTTTTAAGCCGAAGTTCTATCTGCTCCCTGGTATCTGTCTGTCTCCCTTCAAGCCTTGAACGTAAAACCCCTGCAGAAGGTGGAATTATAAATATAAATACTGCATTTTTCAGCTTTTCACGAAGGGATCTGCTTCCCTGAATATCAACATCAAAAAGTGGAAACCTACCTGTATTTTTTATTCTGTCAACCTCTTTTACGGTTGTTCCATAATAATTGCCATAGACCTCAGCCCATTCCAGGAACTCATTATTTTCTATCATTTCATGAAATTTTTCCCTGGTTACAAAATTATAATCAACACCATCAACTTCCCCTGCTCTTCTGCTTCGGGTTGTTGTTGATACAGAAAACATAAACAGGTCTCTGTGTTGAAGGAGTCTATTTATAAGAGTAGTTTTACCCGCTCCGGATGGCGCTGAAATAACAACAATCATTGTTTAATTTTCCGAATTACTAGAAAGTCGATTCCCCAGAGTTTCAGGCTGCATAGCAGAAAGGACAATATGACTGCTATCCATTATTATTATTGAACGGGTTTTTCTTCCATGTGTAGCGTCAATAAGGCGATTACTCTCTCTGGCCTCTTCTCTCAAACGCTTGCCTGAAGCTGACAAAGGAGTTATTACTGCGATAACCCTTTCTGCAACAACAGCATTGCCAAAACCAATATTCAATAAAGACGTTTTCATATTACTTAACACCTTCTTATTAAAAGATATTGTCAAGTTGATTTTTAACGAAAATATTCATCACACTATATTTCTGCAATGCTCTCTCACCTTATCAATATGATTTTTGACATTAACAGCAAGATGAGATATTTCTGAACAATTGGACTTTGAAGCTATAGTATTTATCTCCCTGAACAGCTCCTGGGATAGAAAATCCAGCTTCCTCCCCATCTGCTCCTTCTCATTCATTAAGGCTTTAAATTTTTTTAGATGATCATTAAGCCTTACGAGTTCTTCGTTTATATCCAGCTTATCAACAAGTATGCCTATTTCAGAATATATTCTCGAATTATCAATCATCCCTTCTGTAATTGAAACAAGTTTCTTTTTAAGATTGTCTTTTTTTTCTTTAAGCATTGCTCCTGACAGGACCTTAATCTTATTTGCATCTTTTGATACCTGCTCAAGGGAATGCTGTATATCATTCTTTATAATAGCTCCTTCGTCTTTTCTCATTTCAACTGTTTTTTTAATAACAATACCAAGAGTCTTGAAAATATCCTTTTTAGCCTTTGAAGTTATACTGGACCTTTCCCTTTGAGTTACCCCTTCCAAAGCCAAAACAGATTCAAACTTAAGAGGCTCAGCTATTTTTAAGCTTTTATGAATACTGTTGAGCTCTTTATAATATTTTACTATCAATTCTTTGTTCAGAGCAATGGGCCTTATATTGTTCCAGTCAAAAATATCAACATTTAGTTCTATTTTACCTCTGCTAAAAGACTTTTTAAGAATATTTATATATTCATTTTCATCATTACGAAGAATTTTAGGCAGGTTCACAAATACTTCTAAATATTTTGCATTTAAAGACTTAATTTCTACTGAATATGAAAACTGGTCTGTGCTCATTTCCAAAAATGCATAGCCTGTCATGCTTTCCATATAATTATCCTATATAATAATAATATCTCTTCCAATTGTCTTGATTCTCAACTCGCCAGTTTCCAGGTAAAAATCAATTGTTCTGCCATAATCCGCACCCACATCTTCAGCAATCAACTCTATATTGTTAAGCGCAAGCACTTCTTTCACACTTCTTATATTATTCTTTCCAATCTCACCCATAAGAGAACTCTCTACATTCTTAAACATTGTTGCTCCACCTGCAATTTTAGCTTTCAAATTTCTTTTTAAAGAACCCGCTTCCATAAGCTCTTTAATAAGAAAGGGTATCGCCGTTTCAGAATATTTTTTTATATTACCCCCGTCTTTTTTTGCAGATGGCAACATAATATGGCCCATGCCCCCTATTCGTATTTTAACATCATAAATACAAATCCCTACACATGAACCAAGTATTGTACGAAGAATATTGGGTGATGAAGATATTTTTAAATCAGCAATCCCCACATTTATAAGTTCAAAGGACATTTTCAACTCCTGGGCTTGGGAATATAAATAGGAGATTCAAGAATTTTTTTATACACAAAATCATCTGATATTGAGTGTAAAGTTTCAGAATGCCCTATGAAAAGATAACCATCCTCATTTATAGATTTATAAAAATCAGCTACAAGTTTTGTCTGATGATTTTTATCAAAATAGATCATAACATTTCTACAAAATATTACATCTATATCCATGGGAAAGGGGCTTTTAAAAAAATTATGATATTGGAAATCAACCATTTTTCTTAATTCATCATTTACCGCATACACTCCCTTATCTTTATCTTCAAGAGTAAAATATTTTTTAAGAAATTGAGGCGGCACTTTTTCAATTCTTCTTCCTGAATAAAATCCATCCCTTGCAAAATCAAGAACAGAGGGAGCTATATCAGTTGCAATAATTTCGATCTTCCAATCCAGGAAATACTTCATATTCTCCAAAACACAAATTGCCAAAGTATATGGCTCTTCACCTGTTGAACATGCAGCACTCCATATTCTCAGC
Source organism: uncultured Leptospirales bacterium (assembly GCA_964438485.1). GTDB lineage: Bacteria > Spirochaetota > UBA4802 > UBA4802 > UBA5550 > JBBAGC01. The sequence continues at coordinate 17,492 of CAYTLM010000004.1, forward strand.
CTTTTATTCTTTTTATTTTTCGCAATTTCAGGAAGGCAATAATCTGAAAAGGCCTCAAACTGTCTTTCGTTTCTAAAAAAATATGTTTCATTTGTAGAAACAACATCAAGCAGTTCTTCATACTCTTTTCTTTTAGCTTCTCCTGTAAGCTTTTGTAAATAATCATAATAATCGCTAAACTCTGTTAAAGATAAAGCATTAAGCCTTTTTCTTAATCGATTTGAAAGAAGAGTTATTTTGCTGTCTTTCATGTAAATTCCACTTTCATTATGAATTAAAGCAGAAAATTTTTTGAACTCCTCATCTGTAAGCCTTTTGATATTCAATTCCATTTATACTAACCTTAAAAAATTTTTCAAAACCTTCATCTTTTACACACAAAACCCATGGATTCAAAAACCTGTTTTAATATACAGAACAATTTTTAAAACGAATCAGGTATTAAGGCTAATAATCAGCTTAACTTCCCCTACAGGGATGCCGGAAAACCTGGAAAGCTCTTCAATACTATAGCCTTTAATGTGAAGGTTGCATAATAAACCATACTTATCCTCTGTATTATGGAAAAGTTCTTCAATATCTTCCACCTCTTCCTCTAATAAATCAGGATAAATATCCTCGTCAACCTTAAGGTCAAAAACACTCCCTCTGACTAAATCCTTTTCAATACTATAATCTGCTGACTCATTCATTAAAACTGTATCAAATTTTTTCTCCTCTATATTTTCAACATCTTTTTTAATGAAGGGTAATTTATCAATTAAATTATTAAAAAATCCCAAATCAAGATTTTTTACAGAAACCTCATCTGTTATATTAATACTTTTTTCTGTTTTTTTATCATGAAAAAGGGTTGAATCCTTTACAGGTTCAATATTTGTATTTTTTTGATTATTTTCAACAACTTCATCTTTTACTGTATAATCAAAATTTTTAATAATTCCAGTATCATTGCCAATTCTCTTTACTAATGCTATTTTATTTTCCAAAATGCTTATATTTCTTTCAGCAGCAGCATTAAATTCTGTCATTATCTCATCCATTTCCTTTCTAAGCCTTTTTTCCTGAAAGGTTGAGGAGGTTCTTTCAATTTTAAGGCTTAAAATCAGATAAATTACAGACCCGGTAAAAAGATTAAAAAGAATCATAAAAAAAACATCCATGCCCACACCCTTTATTATGTCTCATCCTGTAATAGCAAAAATCAAATTAAATCATTTCCATCTGTAAAAATTTTAAATTATTTAAAAATATCAATAATATTTCCCATTCTTTCATCAATCATCTTCCTGGATTTTTCAGAAGATTCTTTTTTTTCTTTCCCACTGCTGCTTCTCTCTCTGTTATCACCTTTTTTATCTTCATCTCTGATAGCAGTTTTTTCACCCTCTCTCATTTCTTCAAGTCTTTTCCCAACCTGATTGGACTTATCACTAGACTCCTTATGTAAAAGCTGTTGCTGCTCTGCAATAGCTCCCTGCTTTGCATGTTCACTTTTTCCAACTTCCAGCATTTGCGCCATGTTTACCTGAACATCTATAGGTGTAATTGCCATAGTAGATAACTCCTTCCCTTTATCTTCTCCTTACCAAAGTAGTAATCCGCTGACTTCCTTCCGGAATTACAGGAGGCTCATAATCGGAAATATGAATTTCATCGCCCTGTAATGAAAACTTAACATGTTTATATTCATCCCTGATTTTAAAATCCTTATCCTTAATATAAACCTCAACTCCAGGATAAGCAACCTTTTCTGCACAAACCTTCCCCTTCTTTTCCAGCATTCCCATATAAGAATGAAGCTCTTCAAGCTCTGTGTTAACTTCTGCAGATCGTTCAGAAAGCTTTTCTTCCCTTGCAGTTATATCAGATAACATTTTTTCACGTTCAGGGGAAAGCTTTCCTGCATTTCTCTTTTGTGTTGTAAGGGTTTTAATATCAAGCCTCAAAGTAGTGAGCTCAGTTTCCGCCTCATCCCTGATACTGTTTAAGTCATCCATCTGCTGAAGAATTTTAGGATTAATACCTACTCTAATTTCCGTACGCGTAGCACCTTCTGCTCCAAGAAATCTGGTGTTTACCTCATCACCAGCCCTTATAACTCCACCTGCAATCCTGGCTCTCCTGCCAACAGAATAAAGTTTTTCACCTGCATCAACCCTGGAGTGCAAAATTCCTTCAGGTATAACAACATTTTTCTCTGCTATAACATTTGAGTTTTGACAGAATTTAGCAAATACTGAACCGCCTGTTGATTCAACCCTGGCTTCATCCTTGCCTGAAATTCCCTGATGTATAATAATATCCCCTTCTGCCTCTATATATGCCTTTTGAACAGTTCCCTTAACCTCAATATTTCCTGCAGCTTTTACTTCAAAATTATCCTGCACACTACCCTGAATTATCACTGAACCAAGAAAAACAATATTCCCTGTTTCAAGAGAAACATCACCATTAACAATAAAAATAGGCTCAACTGCAAGTCTGCCAAGTTTATAAACAACCTGACCGTTTATTTCCGCAGTAAGCTCAATGCCATCCTCACCAAGTATTGTCCCCTTACCATATCTAATAGCTACATCTCTTCCTGTTTTTGCAGGAAGCACCCTGTTTGTTACTGTTCTACCAGGGATGCCCTCTTCTGCAGGAACCTTAACAGCAAGCAGCTGACCTGCCACTACATTTTCAAGCAGTTCCAGATTTTTAAAATCAACTTTTCCTGACTCATCCTCTTCAAAGTGGATTTCAGACTTATCTATTCTCACCTTATAGTCTATATAGGCATCATTGCCATCTCTTGGCTCCTGCCCCTGTGCTGCAAGAAGTGCTTTTTTATAATTCATCTCTTCAAGATAAGCTGTAATAGCCTCTTCTCTTATACCAGTAACAACACCTGAAGTACGCAAGCCCTCAAGAACCTCATCATAATCTATGTGTCTTCCACAATACTTGGGAGTACTAAAATGAACAAAGGCCCGCATCTCATCTTCTGTAACCTCTATGCGCATAGTGCCATCATAATTCATATTAGGCACCCACTCACCGATTTTCACTTTTTCGCCATTTGATTTTTTTACTGCTTTTTCTATGACTTTCATATCAAACTGGCCGATACGCATTTCACGGCATTTCATTTCAACAGATGAAGTCTTTACTTTAGCACCAGCTCCTTTTTGTGGATTAACGGTAAGCCATATTCCGGATTTAGTAACGCGGATTTTAAATGAACCATCAACGTCCCTGCTTTCATCAAGATAAGCACCTGGTGTAGAAACTCCGCCAAGTTTCATTTCAAATTCATCAAGATTGAGTGAGTCACTGGAAAGCTTAAGAGGGGTTACAATTACCCTGTAGGGCTGGCGCCCTATTCCAAAAAAACCACTGGTTCCTTTTTCAACAATTTCGTAATCCAGGGAAAAAACATCAACATTGAGCTCTTCCGCAGCTAATTCAAGTGCCTGGTTAACAGAATCAGCAAATACTTCAATAGAATTGCTGTCAAACACAGGATTTTCGTTTTCGAGTTCTATAAAAAGATCTTTTAAAGTAGTCATATTAACCAACGATTGTGGATTTAATCCTTCCCAGACGTCCTCTAAGCCTCATAATAGCCTTGGTATGAAGCTGAGAAACCCTGCTTTCAGTAACCTCAAGCACTTCACCAATCTCTTTCAGTGTTAAATCTTCATAATAATAAAGAACTATAACTTTCTTCTCTTTATCCGGCAGTTTCCGGATAGCATCAATTATGTGATCTTTAATTTCCTCTTTTTCAATCAGGATATCAGGATTCATACTATCAGGGGCTTCGAGTGTTTCAAGAATAGACATTTCATCACTCTCATCACCCAGATACCAGATATCATTTAAAGAAATCATGGATGTGCCGCTTAACTTGTTAAGCAAAGATTGAAATTCTCCGTTTGAAACTCCAAGTTCTTTGGCAATCTCCTCATCTTCAACTGTTCTTCCAAGCTTGTTTTCCAGCTCTGCAATTATCTGTTCTATCTGTTTTGCTTTTTGTCTTATTGATCTTGGAATCCAGTCAATAGAGCGAAGCTCGTCAAAAATAGAGCCCCTTATTCTGGTCATAGCATAGGTTTTAAATTTTATTCCCCTGGCAGGGTCAAATTTTCCTATTGCGTCAAGGAGGCCAAAAATGCCATAGGATACAAGATCTTCAAATTCAATATTTTGAGGCATTCCCATGGATACTTTCCCGGCAACATATTTAACAAGCGGAGCATATTTTATCACGAAATAATCGCGAATACTCTGGTCATTGTCTTTGCTAAACTTATCCCAGAGTTTTTCCTCTTCTATAGACTCGTACTCTTTAAATTTTTTATTATCCATAAACACATTCCCGGAAATTATTCTTTATCTTTACTCATCATTGTTCGCACAGCATCAGCTATAAGCTTTGGTTCATATCCGCTAAACTGATCCTGCATTATTATATGATTTCCCATTTTACCTGCTGCAACATCAAAATCACTACCAGAGTCCTGATTCTGTGCAGATGTCAGCCTTTCATAGGATTGATCATCCAACCCTGTAAAGCCGGAACTATCCCCGGACTCTTTTGCTGATTCAAAAGTTTCCTCACTCCTGGGGAAACTCTCTTCATTCCTGCCTCTCTGATCAACTGCCTCTGTCTGACCAGAATCCTCCTGCATGGAAAGCATCTCATATATTTCAGGCACATACTTTCTAAGAATTATAACTGCTGCATAGCCTAAAAAGCTGAATATCAGCATAGTAATTACAGATCTTAAAATTACAACAGAGAAACTAATCCCAGTAACAAATCCAGTAATAAAGGAAAATACAAATCCGGCAACAGCAAAAAACAATCCCGATTTTGTCTCTATGCCCAATCCTTCAATCTTTACCATTTTATTACAGGATTACTCCTCTATCATTATAAATTAAACAAGATTATAAAAACAAATCAAGCTTTTTTCTTTTATTCATTATCTGTATTAAAATGACCAATGAAATTTCTTACAAAAGCAGTGACTCCACCGCTTTTTTCAAAGTCCACTTCCTTATTGTTGATTCTATCAGCAATAACCTTCACGCACCCTGAGGCCTTGCTTTTAGGATAGCCCACTATAAAGGGTTTCTGGTTCCTGACTGATTTAGGCACATATGAATCTTCATAAACAAATCCAAGGTTTTCAACCTCTACATTCAAGAATTGCCCTGCTATATTTATTACCCTTTGTGCAACCCTTTGTCCTTCAGTAACAGATTCTGCCCTGTTGACTATTAATTTTATCTGCTTTTCACTGTTATGTGAAGCTATTGTTTTAATAATTCCATAAGCATCAGTAATTGCAGTAGGCTCTGGTGTTGTAACAACTATTATTTCATCAGATGCTAAAATAAAGCTCATTACATTATGCGATATTCCTGCACCTGTATCAATAATAAGATAATCATCATTTGCCAACTCAGATAAAGATGCAATAAAATCCTCTCTCTGCTTTGTGTCCAGATTAGCGAGCTGATGAAAGCCTGATGCTCCTGCTATGATTTTAATACCCTCAGGTACCTCAATTATAATATCTTTAAGCTTCTTTTTTCCCTTAATAACATGGTATAAATTATACTTGGGTATGATCCCTAAAATTACATTTATATTAGCAAGGCCCAGATCCGCATCAATCATTGTAACAGACTTTCCATCCTGGGCAAGGGCAATGGACAGGCTCACAGCAAAGCTTGTTTTGCCCACGCCCCCTTTTCCGCTTGTAATAACAATTATCCTGGTTTTAGACGAACTTCTGTCATCCTTTTGCAAAACCAGCCTTCTGAGATTCGCTGCCTGATCCACGTGGGACCTCCTGGGTATTATTCAGCTGAAGTACCTATCATCATATCAGCGATCTCTTCAGGATCTGCAACATGGATATCATTAGGAACTTCCTGCCCATCTGTAAAATATGATATGGGCTTATTATACTTATCGGCAATATTGATTACATTCCCGATAAAAGAAGTTTCATCAACTTTAGTAATTATCACACTATCAAACTGCATTACACCAAATGCCTTGAATATTTCATTAAGGTCTCTCTTTTTTGTATTAGCACTTACACAAAGTACCTTTTCAAAGTCATATTCCACTGTTTCTGCAAAGCTTTTTATTTCAGCGATTTTTAATTCATTATTATGGCTTCTTCCTGAGGTATCAACAAGGATAATATCCGATTTTTCCCTGGCTATAATATCCCTGAAATTTTTCTGATCACTTATAACATGAACAGGGATCTTCATTATTTCAGCATATTTTTTCAGCTGCTCTGTAGCAGCTATTCTGTAATTATCAATGGTTATAAATGTGACTTTGTTTCCCTCTCTAAGGGAATGAATAGCACCCAGTTTTGCAATAGTAGTTGTTTTCCCCACACCTGTTGGGCCAACAAACATTATAATTTTTTTCCTGTTCCCTTTTTTTATAGGGCCTGATGTTAATATTTTATTTTTAAGTATATCCTTAAAGCTTTTTTCAATTTTATACTTATCCTTTAGATCCTCTCTGCTTATGCTGTTTCTAACTTCCCTTATCATGATTTCGCTCTCTTCAGCATCAAAATCATTTTCTCTCAAAATCTCTCTGTAGGGATTCATTGCTGAATCCTCTACACATGGAGCAATACCATTTTGAGCAGACTGTTTTTGACCTTCAAGGAGCCTGTTAAGAGCATTCTTTATATCATAAACTTCCCGTTCAATATTTTTAACCAGGGCAGATTCATCCCCCTGCAGATTTCCTGATAAAGAACTTCCTCCATGCCTGGATACTTTTTCAAAATCCTCCTTTGAAGACTGAATCTCATCAGCAACTTCTGTCTTTTTAATGCTGCTCAAACTGCTGTTAAGGGAATCAATTGATTTGTTGATTGATTCCATATTAAAATCATCCTTTACTCCAGAAGCCCTATCCAGAATCTCCTGCACCTTTCCAAGCCTTGTTTTTTCACTGCTATCACCAACAGTAAAATCAATGGTGCTGCTTTTTTTAGGCTGGCCAACACCAGGGAAAAGTCTTTTTTCCTTTACAGCAGCTGTTAATTCCACCACCTCTTTTCCCAGAATTTTTGATTTAAAAAATCCACCCTGTTTGACATATTTATGACTAATAGGAATAGCTTCATCACCATGCTCAAGTCTAAGCTTCTTCATAGCCTCATTATAATTATCAGCAGTAATTTTGAGATATTTCATTACCAGTCTCCTGTAATTTTATTATATATTCTTAAATCGTATCAATCAATACTACAACACTATGCTGCATTTGGCACCAGCGCTGACACAACCACATTGACCTTTACATTTTTACTTATTTCATTATAAGCAAGTACAACCGGAGCCTGTACTTCCCTTTCAAGAAGCGCAAACATGACACTCCTTATTTGAGGAGATACAAGAAAAACAGGAGTAAAGCCCATTTTACTTGCTCTCTGATAAGCTTCAAGCAATGAGTTAATAATAATTCCATGAGTATCAGGATCCATGCCAGCTATTCTGCCTTCAACCGGATCTTCATGAATAGACTCTCTTACAACATTTTCAATTTCCGGATCAACAGTTATCACAGAGAGTACGTTGTCTTCAGCAAGATAGGCTCCTGTGATCTGCCTTGAAAGAGCAGCCCTGACATACTCGGTTAAAATTCCAGGCTCCCTGGTATAATCAGCATATGTAGCCAGGGTTTCCAGAATAGTAACCATATTCCGGATAGAAACCCTTTCCCGTAAAAGGTTTTGTAAAACCTTTTGTATTTCTCCAAGCTTCATTTTTTCATCAATTTCCTTCACAACAGCAGGATAGTCATTTTTTATATTATTAATGAGCTTTTGCACTTCCTCTCTGCCAAGGATTTCATCTGCATGCCTTTTTATTACTTCAGTTAGATGAGTAGCCACAATTGTAGGACAATCCACAACAGTGTACCCCTTGCTCTCCGCATAATCCCTGTTATCCGGTTCTATCCATATAGCATTGAGATTAAAAACCGGTTCTATAAACTCAACACCATCTATTTTTTCCTTGATGTCACCAGAATCCATTGCCATGAGCTTGCCCACCTGAAGCGCCCCTGTTGCAACCTCAACACCCTTGATTAGTATGGAATATACTTCAGGTTCAAGCTCCATATTATCCCTAATCCTTATAGGTGGAACAATAAGCCCCATATCAAGGGCGCTTCTTCGCCTTATGTTTGTTATCCGATCAAGCAAAGTTCCACCCTGTTCAGGATCAACAAGGGGGATGAGATTATAGCCTATTTCCACC
>CAYTLM010000005.1:0-25585 GCA_964438485.1 uncultured Leptospirales bacterium
TTGAATCTATCAGCTTAAGAGACATTACACTGCTTTTCGATGTTGCAATTTCTAATCCCTATCCCTTATCCATTAAACTCAGCAGCATTGATTCTATTTTTTACATTGAAAACAAACAACTATTCCAGACATCCACTGGTTCAGGTATGGAGATAAAGGCAAGGGGAAAAGAAGTTAATCGATTCAAGGTAAATCTTAAATACGCAGACATGATTGCAATTGTAAAAGACTACACTTCCAGAGAATCCCTTAATTGCCTTGTTGACATAACTATTGCAATCCCACTTCCTGATGCATTAAAAAACATCCAGAAGGATATAACTTTTAATTTTCAACTGAATAAAGAAATACCAATAATCATGCCTCAAATTAGCATTAAAGATTTTACTGTTGCCAAACCCTCACAAAAAGACATTGAAACAGCACTGGAAAAAGCCAGGCAGAAAAACCTGAATGCTTCTACTGTAGTTAACATGTTTGGAGCTATTCTTGACGGAAAAAATCCGGCTAAGGTAATAGACCCCTCTGACCTTGACCTGAAACTCAATGTTAAATTTGATGTTGTAATGATCAATAAAACACTGGCAAAAATGAATTTTCAGGATTTCAACTATGATTTTCTTGTAAACAACAGCAAGCTCGTTGATGGGTACACTAACAACATACAAAATCTTTCATCTCAATATATACTGGGAATAAATAATGACTTCAGCTCACAATCCCTTGCTAAATCAATTCTTGACGCATTCAACAAAGGCAAAGGTGATTATGTACTAAAAGGACACTCAATGGTGAAATTCCCGGACAAAATAAAAAAAGAGGCAGTTAAATTCACCTTTGATGAACAGGGAACCCTGGATATAAAATAGTAATTATTCCCACTCAATTGTTGAAGGCGGCTTTGAGGATATATCATAAACTACCCTGTTTATGCCCTTAACCTCATTTATAATACGGTTTGATATTTTCCTCAAAAGCCCCTCAGGCAAATATGCCCAATCAGCTGTCATTGCATCAACAGAATTAACTCCGCGTATAGCTATTACATTCTCATAGGTTCGCTTATCTCCCATTACTCCCACAGATTTAACAGGAAGAAATACAGCAAAGATCTGCCAAAGCTCATCATAAAGCCCTGCATCCCTTATCTCCTGTATAAGAATATCATCAGCAAGCTGAAGCACCTTAACCCTTTCAGGAGTAACCTCTCCCACAATCCGTATTGCAAGACCTGGCCCGGGAAAGGGGTGCCTGTTAACAAGCTCAGGAGTCATACCAAGTTTTACACCAAGCTCTCTTACCTCATCCTTAAAAAGCTCCTTAAGAGGCTCGATAACCTTTCCTGATTTTATAAGTTTTAATATCTCAGGAACACGATTGTGATGACTTTTAATCGTGTCAGATGGGCCCTTTACCGAAACAGATTCAATTACATCCGGATAGAGGGTGCCCTGTGCAAGAAAATCAAAGCGGCCGATTTTTTTTGCCTCTTCCATGAATACGCTTACAAATTCCTTGCCAATGATTTTACGCTTTTTTTCAGGATCTTCAACATTTTTAAGTTTATCAAGAAATCTTCTGGAAGCATCAACATATATAAGATTGAGATTCATGTGTTTTTTGAACCTTTCAATTACCTTTTTCGCCTCATCCTTTCTTAAAACACCATTATTCACAAATACACAATAAAGCCTGTCACCTATTGCCTTTTGCAAAAGAGCAGCAGTTACAGATGAATCCACACCCCCGGAAAGGCCAAGAAGTACAGTGCCATCTCCAACCTCCTTTTTAATTGTTTCAACAGAGGATTCAATAAACGACTCCATATTCCATGCAGGTTTAAGCTTACATATTTTAAAAACAAAGTTTTTAAAAAACTTTGTTCCACTGGTTGTATGGTAAACTTCAGGATGGAATTGAACACCGTATATCTTTTTTTCAATATTTTCAAGGGCTGCAATCTCTACATTCTCAGAAGAAGCAGTAACAATAAAACCTGGAGGAAGAGAAATAACCCTGTCTCCATGGCTCATCCAGACCTGCTCTTTCTTTTTAAAGCCCTTAAAAAGCTCCGATTTTTCTTTAATATTTACCAGGGCCCTGCCATATTCCCCTGAAGCAGAACCTGCTATTTTTCCTTTAAAGGCATCAACAACAAGATAAAGTCCATAGCATATTCCCAGAACAGGGACACCCATATTAAAAAGCCTCTTATCTACAACAGGGGCAGAATCTTCAAATATTGATGATGGCCCGCCTGACAATATCAAAGCAGAAGGCTGCTCTTTTTTGATATCTTCTACAGAGGTATGATATGGTAAAATTTCTGCATATACCTTTAATTCCCGTATTTTCCTGGCTATGAGCTGTGTGTATTGTGAACCAAAGTCGAGTATAATAATCCTTTCCTCAGGTATACCTGTGCTATGTTCCATCGTTTTAAGCCTCTAATTTGTTTATGTAATTCATCAAACCAATCTGAGAAATTTTTTCATTTTTATCAATAATATTTTGGGCCATTTTTTCTCTATATTGAACAAGTTTCTCTTCTATCCTTTTGTCATTTACAGACAGAATACTCAGGGCATAAAGAGCTGAATTAGCACCTCCGGATTTACCAGCTGCCATTGTGCCAACAGGTATTCCAGAGGGCATTTGCAAAATAGAGAGAATAGAATCAATCCCGCCTGCAAGCTTTGTTTCAACAGGAACTCCAACAACAGGAAGAGTGGTATAGGATGCTACAACACCGGGCAAATGCGCTGCTCCGCCTGCAACAGCAATAATAACTCCAATGCCCCTTTCCCTTGCTCCTTTTACCCATTCCACAGTTTGCTCTGGTGTCCTGTGTGCAGATGAAACCAGTACTTCATAACTTACTTCAAATTCCTCAAGTATAGCAAAGCATGCTTTAAAACCAGGCAGATCAGAATCGCTTCCAAGAATTATACCAATAGACTTCATCAATTACCCCTTTCCTAATCTTTGTGATTCATATTTTAACAAAATTATACAAAGTATAGCTAAATAAGGAGATGAATTGTCAATATATTATAGTTCTAATTTCTTAATAATTCTTAATAAGTAACTCATATTACTTGACTTAATTAAATATTATTATTTAATTAACTCTATATTAATATTTATGAAAAGGAGTTTTTTTTTATGAAAAAAATAGTTTGTTCAATTATCATGATGACCTTAGTTGCTTTTTCAACCACTCTTTTTGCACAGGATTCAAATATCACAGTTAAAGCAGGAATAGCCTATCCGGACGCTCCTGACAAAATAGGCTTTGACTCAGCTATTGGATTCAACTACGGAGTAGATAAGTATTTCACACTTGGTCTTGAAACCGGATTTGGCTGGGTAAAATGGAAACAAAAAGGCACCTCTCAAACAATAGGTGGTGTTACACTTAGTAATGTTGACAAAAATAATCTTTACTCCTTACCTCTCCTTGCAACAGCAACAGTACGCCTTGCTGATATGATGGGAAATTATGGAGTTATGCCATTTGCTACAGGTGGAGTAGGCTATTCATGGACATGGTTTAATACAAAAATAGAAGATCAAAGTAAAACCTTCCACGGCTTCACATGGCAGGCAATGGGTGGAGTTGCTATCAAACTTGGTTATGATTCAGACATTCAATTTATTATTGAAGCAGGATACAGAGGAGCTGAAGTTGAAAACTCTAAAAATACTGAGATTGACATGTCAGGCTTTGTAGCAAGAGCTGGCGTAAGCATCCCTCTGGTTTTCACATACTAATCTGGTAAATACTTATTACATTTAAGGGAATTGAACACCAAAAAAAGCCCGCCTTTCGGCGGGCTTTGTGTATTCCCTATACTGAATTTTATTTTTTTTAACCGCCAAGAAGCTGAAGCACAGTTCTTGTTTTCATATTAGCTTGAGCAAGCATCGCAGTACCACTCTGTACAAGTACTTGATTTTTTGTAAAATCAACCATTGTTTCAGCCATATCAGCGTCCCTGATCCGGCTTTCAGATGCCTGTATATTTTCATAAGCAGTCATTAAACCTTTTGCAGCATACTCCAGTCTGTTATAATATGCACCAAGGTCAGCTCGCTGCTTGGAAATTTTATGCAAGCCATCATCGATCAAACCTATTGTTCTGTTTGCGCTGTCTGCAGTAGCCAGATCAGCAATAAAAGCGCCACTTCCTTCTTTTAGCCCCAATCCCTGAGCTGTCATGGTTCCAATATACACCCTCTCCCTTTGGTGCATATTTGCTCCCATATGAAACCACATACTCGCTTTTGGATTGGCTCTGGAAAAGTCACCAAGTAGCAATTTAAACTTGTTGAACTCAGCCTGGGATGCAATTCTATCCACTTCATCCACAAGAGCAGATACTTCCACCTGAATAAGCTGCCTGTCCAGATCAGTATAAATACCGTTCGAAGACTGAACAGCAAGAACCCTTATTCTTTGAAGAATGTCTGAGGTCTGGTTAAGGTACCCTTCTGTTGTCTGCACAAGAGACATTCCGTCCTCTGTGTTTCTTTCAGCCTGTCTCAGACCCTGAATCTGGGCTCTCATTTTTTCAGATACTGCAAGTCCGGAAGCATCATCTCCAGCCCTATTGATCCTGAGGCCGGAAGCCAGTTTTTCCATGGAACTGTTTACTTCCCAATGCTTAAATTTCAACACCTTGTTTGCGTTAATCGCACTCATGTTATGATTGATAATCATGTTTAACACTCCTTTGTTAAATATGTGTTTCCGCGATTGAGACGGAAACTGCCCAATCTCCATATCAGGCATTTGATACCAGGTTTTTCTTTATTTTAGGGAACACAGGTGCTGAAAATTACAGCAACCATCAGCCCTTTGAGCATAAAGGCAGATGCTTACTATAATTATTGATTATTTAAACAGGTTTTCAAAGAGCAAAATCAAAATTTAACGGAAAACCCGGTCAGCTCTCCCAAGCTGACCGGGCAAGGAATATTGATAATAAATCAATACTTATCTAAGAAGTTGTAATACTCCCTGAGGCTGTATATTAGCCTGAGCAAGCATCGCAGTACCACTCTGTACAAGGATCTGATTTTTTGTAAAATCAACCATTGTTTCTGCCATGTCAGTATCTCTGATACGACTTTCAGAAGCCTGAACATTTTCATAAGCTGTCATCAAGCCCTGTGCTGCATGTTCCATCCTGTTGTAATAAGCGCCAAGATCTGCTCTCTGCTTGGCAATAACATGAAGAGCATTATCAAGTACGCCAATGTTTCTGTTCGCATCACCTGCTGTAGAAAGTGTTATGGGGTTTCCTATCATGTTTTTCAGGCCAAGGGCTTTTGCAGTCATTGTCTGAATGTAAATCCTCTCTCTCTGATGCATGTTGGGACCCATATGAATCCACATTGAAGCAGATGCACTTACTCTGCCAAAATCACCCTGAAGCAGGTTCATTTTGTTAAATTCCGCCTGAGAAGCAATCCTGTCAACTTCATCAACAAGCTGGGAAACTTCCACCTGAATTAGCTGTCTGTCTTCTGGTGTGTAAATGCCATTTGAAGACTGGATAGCAAGCACCCTCATTCTTTGAATCATTTTTGATGTTTCTTCAAGATACCCTTCAGTAGTTTGAATAAGAGACATGCCATCTTCAGTGTTTCTTTCAGCCTGTCTCAGACCCTGGATCTGGGCTCTCATTTTCTCAGAAACAGCAAGTCCGGATGCATCATCTCCTGCTTTGTTGATCCTCATACCTGAGGAAAGCGCTTCCATGTCTTTGCTGACATTCCAGTGCTGGAACTTGAGAACGCGGTTGGTATTAATAGCAGACATATTGTGATTAATAATCATAGTCGATTCCTCCATGAATCTTGTTGTTAAACCTGGCATCCTTGCCTGGTTTTTAAGTCTTTTATCCTGACTCTTAATGTTTCGGGGTTCACCCCCTCTATGTTTAACCTGATTACAAGAGATTAAGGCTGATTACAGCCTGTTTAAGCCATTTATTTCAAATAACACCTTCATTATATCCTTTTTAAAATTTTTTGTTAAAAATTTCCCTATCTTTTTAATCGGGACTTGGCCCTTTTTCAGTGAGTATTTTTCTTTATTTTTTTATATGAAGGATGAATTAGCAGGTTTATTAATTTTTTCTTGATTTTTTTATGCTAATATCAATGATAATTCCAATCTATACTGCATTATTGCAGTGCAGACAACTCATTAAAAATTCCTGCACTATGATTAATATGCAGAAAAAAATTACAGGAGCTCAAAATGTTTAAAAAAGGTATTCTTTTTATTCTTATTTTTTCAATAGTTTCTTTTTTTATTTTTTCCGGATGTTCAAAAGATAACAGTACCGGCAAAAAACTTGCTATTGCAACTGATGCAACATGGCCACCAATGGAATTTGTAAATAAAGACAAGGAAATTGTTGGATTTAATATTGATATGATGAAAGCCATAGCTAAAGAAGGCGGCTTTGAAGTTGAATTCCGAAACACAGCATGGGACGGCATTTTTGCAGGCCTTGCTGCAAACAAGTATGATGCAGTAATTTCTTCAGTAACAATTACAGAAGATAGACAAAAAAATATGGATTTTTCTAATCCCTATGTAAATGCAGGTCAGGTAATTGTTGTTAAAAAAGAACTTCAAGGTCTGGATAAACTCTCCCAGTTTGAAGGTAAAAGCGCAGGTGCGCAGATTGGAACAACAGGAGCCATTGAAATAGCAAAACACAAGGAAATTAAACTAAAATCCTATGATGAAATCGGCCTTGCAATAGAAGACCTTGCAAATGGAAGAGTAGATGCTGTTGTTTGCGACTCACCCATTGCTGCAGATTATGTACTTCAAAATGAGCAGTATCAAAACATACTTAAAATAGTAGGCGAGCCCTTTACTAAAGAAGAATATGGAATAGCTGTTAGAAAAGGAAACAAGGAAGTTCTTGACCTGATCAATAATGGTCTGGCAAAGGTCTTAAAAAAAGGAATAAACAAAGAGCTTGAAAATAAGTGGCTAAAATAAATTTTAAACATAAGATAAAAATAGAGATGACTGACGGGGTATTAATCCCTGCCAGAGATGATAAATCTTTATTTTCAGCATGGAGAATATCATTTTATGGAGCAATATCAGTACTGGTATTGCTCCCTATTATTTCTCCTGAACCCTATTGGGCTATTATGAAGTTTGTTCCTGATGGAGTGGCCATGACTTTTCTGGTCACAATACTGTCCATTTTTTTCGCCCTGATTATAGGACTTCTTGTTGGCCTTGGAAGAATGTCAAGGTTCTCTATAATAAATCTTTCATGCACAATTTACGTTGAAATAATAAGGGGAATCCCTCTGCTTGTTCAGCTTTTTTATATTTACTTTGCCCTGGCAAAATTTGTAAAAATCCCAGACATATCAGCAGCGATTATTGCAATGTCAATATGCTATGGTGCATATATAAGTGAAATATTCCGGGCCGGTATTCAGTCTATTCCCAAGGGGCAGATGGAAGCAGCTCTTGCTCTTGGATTAACACGCAGACAGGCTGTATATAAAATTATTTTACCTCAAACAATCCGAATTGTTCTTCCGCCAATAGGAAACGAATTCATAGCCCTTTTAAAAGACTCTTCCCTTGTTTCAATTCTTGCAGTATCTGATCTGCTTCGCAGAGGAAGAGAATACGCTTCAACAACATTCTATTATTTTGAAACCTATACAATAATAGCTATTATTTACCTTATAATGACCCTTTTCTTTTCAAGAATAGTAGCAATTATGGAAGAAAGGATGAAACCAGATGCAAAGTAGAGTAAGAGTTATTAACGTTTATAAAAATTTTGGCAATGTGGAAGCTTTAAGAGGTGTTAGCCTTGAAGTAAAAAAAAGTGATGTTTTTTTTATAATAGGATCATCCGGTAGTGGTAAAAGTACGCTTTTAAGATGCATAAATAGACTCGAAAATGTTACCAGCGGTGATATTTATGTTGAAAATGAACTGGTTACAGGTCCCAAAGCCAATATAAGGCAAATAAGGGAAGAAACAGGCATGGTTTTTCAATCATTTAATTTATTTCCTCACTTACGGGTTCTTGATAATATTACACTAGCTCCAAAGATTGTGAGGAACACCCCGGTTGATGAAGCAGAAGAAAAAGGCCGGGCTCTTCTTAAAAGAGTTGGCCTCCTTGATAAAGAGAGGGCCTATCCAGAACAGCTTTCAGGAGGACAGCAGCAGAGGGTAGCCATAGCAAGAGCCCTTGCAATGAATCCCAAGGTTATGCTTTTTGATGAACCCACATCAGCCCTGGATCCTGAGATGACAAAGGAAGTGCTCGATGTAATGACAGATCTTGCACATGATGGCATGACAATGATGGTTGTATCACATGAAATGGGTTTTGCAAAAGCTGCAGCAAATAAGGTCATCTACATGGATGATGCTGAAATTATTGAGCAGGGAACTCCAGATCAGATATTTAATCATCCACAAAAAGAGAGAACCATTCGATTTCTCCACACTATTCTTAGAGCATAAAAAAGGATGGCTTTGCCATCCTTAAAAGCTATAAATTTAACTTACCATGCTATTCTTGTGTTGTTTAACATTTTTTACTTTAAATTTTACTATCAATATTTAACTATGTTTATACCTGGTTGTCAAACTATTTGTAACCGTTTTTTAAAAACAACTTCTATGATCGTAACAAGGAGGAAAATTTATGCAAATTGAATTTGTAGGCGGTGCAGGCACAGTAACAGGTTCTTCCTTTATTGTTAAGGATCAGGATTTCACAATTATGGTGGATTGTGGCATGTTTCAGGGGAAGCGCGAGCTTGTTGAGAGAAATCAGCTTCATCTTATTTACGATCCCCCAAGAATTGACTGTATGGTATTAACCCATGCACATATAGACCATAGTGGACTTATTCCAAAACTCGTTAAAGAGGGATTTTTTGGAAATATTTACGCAACAAAAGCTACTGTTGATTTATGTTCAATTATGCTCCCTGACAGCGGACACATTCAGGAAATGGATATGAAATGGATCAATAAGCGGAATAAAAAAATGGGCCGTCCCATTGAAGAACCTCTATATTCAGCTGAAGATGCTCAAAACTCTCTTGGAAATTTTGTTCCTGTTAATTACAGTGAAATAATCCGTATACATCCCAGGGTTGAAATTCGTTTCCTTGATGCAGGGCACATACTGGGTTCAGCCTTTGTTGAAATGTGGGTTGAAGAAAAAGGGAAAAAAACCAAAATAGTATTTTCCGGCGATTTGGGGCCAAAAAATCAGGCTATTATTAAGGATCCGGAAAAACTGGCAGATGCAGATATAATTCTTATTGAATCCACATATGGCAACAGACTTCACAAAAACAAGGAAGACACATATAAGGAATTCAAGGAAATTCTAAATGAATCCATCAACCAGAATGGAAACATTGTGATCCCAGCCTTTGCTGTAGAACGTACCCAGGAAATAATATACAGTCTAAACAAACTTTTTAATAGCGAAGAAGTACCCAGAATACCGGTCTATATTGACTCACCTTTGGCTATATCAGCAACTCAAATATTCAGAGACAACCCACAATGCTATGATGAGGAAATGAGGAAACTGATTATGTCTGGGGACAACCCTCTGGATTTTGAGAACCTTAACCTTGTGAAATCTGTAGAGGAATCAAAAGCCCTGACTAAAGAAGCAAAGGGTTCAATTATTATATCTGCAAGCGGTATGTGTACAGCAGGCCGAATAAGGTTCCACCTCCAGAGCAACCTTTATAAACCCGGTTCTAATATTATTTTTGTAGGCTTTCAGGCACAGGGGACTCTGGGACGCAGATTAGTTGACGGAGCAAGCCAGGTCAGAATTTATGGCGAAGATATTGCAGTTAATGCTAAAATACACACATTAGGCGGATTCTCTGCCCATGCTGACAGAGACGGTCTTTTAGACTGGCTAAGAACAAATAAAAATCCAAGTGCAAAGGTATTTGTTGTTCATGGAGAAGAAGAATCATCTTCTCAGTTTGCCCAGTCAATAATGGATGAATTTGGAATTCCTGCTTATGTGCCTCAATGGGGTGAAATTATTGATCTGGATACAATGAAATCCACATTTGCAGAATATTCCGAATTGCCGGATAACCGCTTTGACTATCTGGACAGCCATATTGATGCACTTTCAGAAACTCTTAAAAAGCTTAAAGACAAATATCAGAAAACCAAAGAAGAAAACCGAATTTCCAGAATTTCGCAAATCCAGGAAGAAATAAGTGACGCAAGGGAAATGCTTGAAACAATTATTGATGAATTGTAGATGACAAATCCTTATAAATCCATTTTTTTAGACATACTCAAGAAACCTGAGTACTCACTATTTAGTTTTGTAATTATTATTCAGGGCATGACACAGGGCAACAGCAAGAGCATCAGCTGCATCATCAGGCCCTTTTATCTTTTTTTGTTTAAGTATGGAGCTGACCATAAACTGCATCTGCTCCTTGCAGGCACTCCCTGAACCGGTTATTGCCTGCTTCACCTGCTTTGGGGTATAATCTGCAAATGGAATATTATTCAATTTAAGGGTCAGCATTATAACCCCTATAGCACCTGCAACAAACATTGCAGTTTTAGAATTATTTGTAAAAAAAAGTTTTTCAAGAGCTGCCTTTTCAGGTAAATATTTTTTAATAATAGAATCCAATTCATGATATATAAAAAGATATCTTTCCTCAAGCTTATCCTTTGGAGAAGTTTTAATAATTCCGTAATCAACCAGGGCTAAATCTTTTTTTACCAAACCCCAGCCTACAATATCATAACCTGGATCTATTCCAAGTATTGTCACCCTTCCTCACCGAGCTTTGCCATAATTTCATCAGATATGTCATAGTTTGAATAAACTTCCTGAGCATCGTCGTGTTCCTCTAAAAGCTCAATAAGCTTAAGGCATTGACCGGCTCTTTTCTCATCAAGTGAAACTGTATTAAGTGGAACATAGGTGAGCTCATTCATATTAATTTTATAATCATTCTTCATCAACGCTTCTGATACAGAGCTATATGCATCAGGGGATGTAGTTACAACAATATTTTCATCCTCTGTTTTAATGTCCTCCACATCGTATTCAAGAAGAAATTCCAGAACATCATCTTCTGTAATGGTTCCATCACTTTCAATAACAATCATTCCCTTCTTTTCAAAAAGATAACTCACTGAGCCAGTATCACCAAGATTGCCGCCATTTTTTGAAAAAATAGTTCTTATCTCAGGCATGGTTCTGTTCTTATTATCAGTAAGGCAATCAAGAAGGATAGCAACACCACCAGGCCCATACCCTTCGTATCTAACCTCTTCATACACAACACCATCAAGGTTGCCTGCTCCTTTTTTTATAGCCCTTTCAATATTATCATTAGGCATATTTGATGCCTTGGCCTTTGCTACTGCAGTTCTAAGGCTTGGATTTGATTCCAGGTCCTCTCCACCAGCTCTTGCTGCAACTGTTATTTCTCTAATCAGCTTTGTAAAAAGGGCGCCTCTTTTAGCATCAACCACCCCTTTTTTTCGTTTTATCGTAGACCACTTACTGTGCCCTGCCATATAAACCTCTTACTCAATAAAGTATTTGATGAACATCTATTTGCTAATATCCCCTTTTTATTTTCAACTGTAATTTTTCAATTTTTTCCCGTGCTTCCCTGCTTTTATGATCAAACTTTATGGATTCTCTATAATAGCTAATCGCCTCTTCATATTTATCTTTTTTTTCATTTATCTCAGCCAGATTCCATCTTACCTTACCCGGATTGAGCCTGTTAAAAGAATTTTTTAAATTTTCAAACTCCCTTTCCTTTTCTCCCAAATCTTCCTGCAAAATCTCATATTCTTCATATTTTTCAAAATCCTTATTTCTAATAAGATCCTGTTTCAACACATTAACCTCTGCCTTAATCCCGGCAAGCTCTGTTCCTGCAGCATCAATACTAGCCTGTATTTTATTCTGATAATCTATTGTGCTTATGTACATAAGCGAAGCTTTTTCATATTTCAGATTGCTAAAAGCCATATCCCCCATGTATTCAAAACATTTGGCTCTTCTATAAATATCACTTTCGCTTAAATGCTGCAAAGCAGCCGGGAAAGATAACTCAGCAAGGCTGTAGTTCCCTGTTCTTGAATATGCCAGATAGCCCAATGCAAAGTGTATTTCACCATTTGCAGGCTCCATCACAAGATAGCGGTTATAATTTTTTTCAGCTTCAATATATCTGCCTGAAGAATCATAAAGGGATGCTATTTTCAATAGTACTTCAGCAGAAGCTTCAGGAGTAGCCTTAACATATCTTTCAAGATGGAAAAGCGCCTTTTTTATTTCTCTTGTAGAGGAAAGTGCCATACCAAGCTCATAGGAGTAGTTATAATTATCCCTATTTAAAGAAGATGCCTGTTCAAGAGCATCAATATAACCGCGAAAAAATTCAGGACTTTTATAGGATTTAAAAACTTCCCCTATTTCATAAAAAATTTCATCATCTCTTTTATATTCAAGTTCTCTGAATCTCAAAGCCTGAACATAATGATTCAGGGCATCTTTTCTTTTATTAAGCCTGTTGCTAGACCTTGCAGCATAAAGATGAAGTTTTGAAAGCTCAGGATTATCTTCAATAAAAAAGCCCTTCTCCTTTCTGTTTTTAAAAAGTGCTATTAAATCAACATCCTCCCCTGTATTTCTAAGGGAAATATAGCCAGATGGAACCCTTGTATCATCAACTCTTTTGCTATAATGCTCATCAATATTTTGTATTACTTCTGCAAGGGCATCTCTATATTCACCTTTTTCATAAAGACTCTGATAATTATCTTTTTCCTGTGATAAAAGAATAGTTGGAGAAAGAATAATAAAAAAAACTAAAATTGTAGAATTAAATCTTTTCATTTTATCACCATATTTAATATTACTATCGGCAAATTCAATTCAGAGCAAAAATAATAGACTCTTTTAAAAAAAAGGTTGTCTTTTGTGCAAATTATTACTTAACATATAATTTCTACTAAAGACATATATTTGTGTACTTGTTAAAAAAATTTTCACAATTACACATCATGAAATATAATACTCTATAATTGCCATTATAAGGAGCTCTGTAATATGAGTTACATAAAAAAATTCAGTTACCCTAATACATCCAAAAGATGGCTTGTATTGCTGGCTCTTTTTATCACCTTTTTTATTACTGCATTTATAGTTACAGAAATAATAATAGATCTAAAACAGTATTTACCCTACTACCCTGTAATACAAACAATAATGATTTTTTCCATTGTAGCCCTTTTTGCAGGAAATATTACTGGCAGATTACTCCTTTCTGTAATAAAAAATTATAGAATTATTATTATTGCATCAGCTATTCTTTTTGCTGTTTTTTCTATATGCTTTTTTACAGGAAAAATTTTAAAGCCTGAACTATTCTCTACTATAAATATCTATATTGCCAGTAAATACTTTATTATTCCCTTACCTGCTCTTCCCTTTTTTTTATCAGGCATCCTTAATTCATATTATCTAAAAATTTCCAGTGGAGATTTTATTGATGAAAAAAATCTTCTTTCATCTTACATAGTTTTTCTACCAGTAGCTCTTGGAACAGGTTTTTTAACAGCATATATTATTCATTTTTATGCTTATGCGGGTTTATTTTCATATTCACTTCTTATTACTACAGCATTAACACTCCCAGTAATATTATTTTTTATTAAAATTCCCTATAATCCGGAACAGCTATATGCACAAAATTTTTATGAAGATGAAGCTATTACAGATTCTCCTCTTGTTCAGAGGGACGACCTGTTTTTTACTTATATAAATTTTTCCTATATAATGATTTATATTGTTCTGGGGTTTGTTCTTTTTGTTAAATTTTACAGCCATACATATTATAATGTTTTATTATACATAATATCCACACTTTTTTTTCTCCCTGCAGGGATCCTTCTTGGTAGAAGAAAAAAAGCGTCATTCTGGCACGTTTACAGTGAAATGCTATACCCTGTTTTCTTTTTATTGTATCTTTCCTTGCTTTATATATTTAATGACAAAGTATCAATATACACTGGGCTTATTTTTTCAGCGATTCCTGTTTTAATTTTTGGTTTTTCACTGGAACAAACTGTAAAAAATATTACACGCAAATATGACCATAATAAAAGATTCAGAGTACTCAACTTCTCAATACTAATTTTGCCAGTACCTATTTTAATTTCTCTTTCAATTATAAATTTTACTTATCTGCTCTTTTTTGTAATACTTTATACTGCGGCTTTATTTAATCTTCTTATTCCTGGTATTTTTCTTTTTAACACAAAGATAAATCCCTTTAATAAAATTCTCTACTTTATTTTTGCACTTGTTTTTCTTCCCTCAATCATGCTAATTCACCTTTATTTTAAAATTCCTCTAAGCAACAGCTACTTTGCACCTAAAGTAGAAAACTATGAATTAATACGCAATACTGACTTTGCTGCACCGTATATAATTGATAAAGGTGAAGTTTTAATGTTTAACACACCTGTATTCTTTTTATCCGATAATTATATAAGAAATTTTAAACGCGCAGCAGCAACAACAGTGTTTTTTACTTCCCAGGAAGGAAAAACCCTTATACTGGACAGCAACCTTAAATTTTACAAAAATCCGCTTTACTCATTTTTCACCAATTCAGTTTATATTGATACACTAACTGATAAAAATGTTGATTATAATCGCCTTCCCTTTTCAGGCAAACAGCAGTATGAACCAAAGAATGAATATCTCTTTCAGTATCTGACAACATCTGATAATAACTTTGACTTTATAATTGATGCACCCAATATTCTTGATCAAAATTTTCATTTTAACCGCTTTTCTGACTCATATTATAAAACAATAAAAAGAATTATAAATGATAAGGGTGTTTATGCCTCTATTTTCGATCTGCAATACATGAGTGAAGAAATGCTCTCATATGCCTCTTCAAACCTTAAAGAGAACTTTAAGCATCATGTTGTTTTTCTTTTTTCTAATATTCTTCTCCTTGTCTCAAGTGATGAAGCAGATGCTTTGAAGATTAACCCTGATTCCATTACAAGAATAAAAAACATAATAAATGATGAAAAAAAATACGGGAATCTTTTTTACCAGGATATTCATCCTTTAAACAATATAATATTTACAGACATAGAAAACCTTATTCTCTTTTATCCAGAAACCCTTAAAGAAAAACCAGTTAAATACAGACCTGTTCAAATAGGAGCTATTTCTGAAACATTTAAAGAATACTATATTCTTTATGAGCCTGACTGGTTTAACCAGCTTCTCTTTGATGACAAAAACCTTAGCAGATTTAATGCAGATCTTAAATCAGCATATACACGCAGTTCACAGGTTCTAAAACTATTAAAACAAACAGAGTATGCTGAATCCATAAACGCTTATGAAAATGAAACAGCCTATCTTTTTGAATTAAAAAAAATATCTTCCTACAGACCAGAATTACGGGCATATATTGACTCCATACTCTCTTACAAAGAAAATTATTACTTTGATGAAGCTATAAGGCTGGAAAAAAGAAAAAACTGGGAAGATGCCACTACTCTTTATAAAGCCATAATTACTATTAATAAAAACAATTTTGATGCAAATTACAGATTGGGTCTTTTGTTTCTTACAACTCAAAATCTGGAAAATGCCTCCAAATACCTGAATGCAGCTTTACAGCTTGATAAAAATCATCCAAATGTTCTTTATCAAATGGGTGTACTTATGTTTTCAAGCAACAAATTTAAGGAAGCAATAACCTTTCTTGAAAAAACTGAATCTCTGAATGAAAAAAATGCTTCACTTTATATGTACCTGGGCTTGTCTTATGAAAAGACAAACAGGCTGGATAAGGCAAAGGAATATTTTGAACGTGCCATTTTACAAGATCCAAATGACAACAAACTTAAAGAACTTCTTGATGGAGTTCTAATAAAGCTAAAGCCTACAGGAGATCCCTTTTTTCAAAGCGAGCGCACAAACATGATTGATGATGAAAAAGATGAAGAGTTCATTCTCCCTGTAAATGACAAGGCAATAAGATCAAGGCTTATGGATGATGAAAAATAAAATTATTCTGCAATAAAAGTCTTTAATGCTTTTTCAAATTCAGGAATAGCCTTTTTTATTACACTTTCTGCTACACAGTAGGCTATTCTAAAATACCCTGGTACGCCAAACCCGGAACCTGGAACTGCAAGAATATTATACTTCTGCAAATGTCGAATAAAAGCAACATCATCTATTGTGGGAGATTTGCAAAAAATATAAAAAGCACCTTCAGGTTCATTAAAATCATAACCGCTCTTTTTAAGCCCCTGTGCAAGCAAATCTCTTCTACTTTTATATAAATCCACATCAACTGTAACATCGCATAAATCCGCAACAACTCGCTGTATAAGGGCTGGAGCATTAACAAAGCCCAAAATCCTGTTACATAAATTCAACCCTGCCATTATAAGTGAATAATCCTCAATCTCCGGATTAACAGCAACATAACCAATTCTTTCACCTGGCAGGGAAAGTGACTTTGAATATGAATTTATAATAAACGTATTTTTGTATGCAGATAATATAGAAGGAACTTCTTTACCATCATACACTATTTCCCTATAAGGCTCATCTGAAAGAATAAAAATCGGCCTTCCTCCTGGATGTTTTTTTGCAAGAAGTGCAGAAAGAGCATTTATATCTTCTGAACTATATATTTTCCCTGATGGATTATTTGGGCTGTTTACAATTATTCCCCTTGTTTTTTCAGTAATTGCTTTTGCAATATTATCAATATTTATTGAAAAATCTTCATTAGAATCAACTGTAACCATTACACCCTGATGATTTGATATGTAAAAACCGTACTCTGCAAAATAGGGCTTTATTACTATAATCTCCTCCCCTGGCTCAAGTATGGTTTTTAAAATAACATTCATACCCCCTGCAGCACCACAGGTCATTACCAGAGAATTACCATCAATCTCAATATTAAAATCCTTTGCCACAGTCCTGGCAATAGCATCCCTTACATCTGGAAACCCGGCATTAGGCATATACCCATGAGATCCAGGTTTTCTATTCTTTGCAATTCCAGCAACTGCTTTAAAAAACTCTTCAGGTGGCTCAAGGTCAGGATTACCCAGACTAAAATCATATACATTGTCAGATCCAAACTGCTCCTTAAGCCTGGTTCCTTCTTCAAACATCTTTCTAATCCAGGAAGATTTCTCAATCGAGTTCCTTATTGACATTGAAATTGACACTTTCTGCCCCCCCTTATTTTCCAGACTCTTTAATTCTTGCAATAGTATTCTTTATTTCCATGCTTTCCGGATTCAGCTTGGCAGCTTTTTCTGCATAGGTTAAGGCTTCTTTAAATTTTTCTGTCAGAAGATAGCATAAAGCCATATTATTATTAACCTCAGCTGAATCAGGATTAATAGCAAGCGCTACAGAAAAAGCAGCATTGGCCTCACCATATCTTTTAAGCTTCATAAGGGTAATTCCAAGATCATTATAGGATATAAAAAATTCAGAATTTAAAGCATTTCCTTTTTCAAAATACTCTTTTGCCTTATCCAGATTCCCTCTTTCCATTGCAACACGTCCAATAATCCAATAAAGCATATGAGTTTCCTTTACTTTAAGACCTTCCTCAGCAATGGATAAAGCATCCTCAAATCTCTTTCCTTCAATAAAATAAATACCAAGATCAATATATGGATCAGGAGTAGCTGGATCAATTGCCATACATCTTCTTAAATGAGCTATAACTGAATTGGCATTTCCAAGCTTCCAGTGATTATGAGCAGCAAGAAATCGTATCTTATAATTAGGAGAATCTTCTTTCAAATCATCACTCACAACCAGAATATCTCCAAGAATTTTCAAAGACTCGCTATATTTATGCTCCTGAAACAGTTTTAATGCTTCATTATAGGATGCGTTTGCTGCAGATGACAGCATAAAAATTATTAATAATGATGATACTAAATGTTTCATTTTAACCTTCCTTATATACTATATACTCATTATTATTGATCCTATTAATTTTCAATAATATTTCTTTCCCAATATTTAAAAATCTGTATTTATAGATTAAAAGACATGCATAAAAAAGCGGTCTCAACTGAGACCGCTTTTAAAATACATTAATCTATTATTTTTATTTCTTTTTACTGCTATCCTTTATTGCAGCCTGCGCAGCTGCAAGCCTTGCTACAGGAACCCTGAATGGAGAACAGCTCACATAGTTTAATCCCATTTCATGACAAAACTCAACAGATTCAGGATCCCCGCCATGCTCACCACAGATACCAATTTTAAGGTTTTTCCTGGAAGCTCTCCCCTTTTCAACTGCCATTTGCATAAGCATACCAACACCCTCTCTGTCAACAACCCTAAAGGGATCTGCAGGAAGAATTTTTTTATCAATATATTCAGGTAAAAAAGAGCCAGCATCATCACGGCTAAATCCAAATGTCATCTGAGTAAGGTCATTTGTACCAAAAGAGAAAAATTCTGCTTCTACTGCTATTTCATCAGCAAGCAGGGCAGCTCTTGGAACTTCAATCATTGTACCAACTTCATAGCTTACTTTCTGTTTCTTTTCAGCCATTACTTTTTCAGCTGTATCAACAATAATCTGCTTTTGCAATGCCAGCTCTTTAACTGTTCCAATAAGGGGAACCATTATTTCAGGTTTTACATCAACTCCCTTTTTCTTAAGCTCACAAGCTGCTTCAAATATTGCCCGTGCCTGCATTTCAGTAATTTCCGGGAATGTAATACCAAGCCTGCACCCCCTGTGTCCAAGCATGGGATTTATTTCATGAAGCGCCTTTATCTTTTCAATAACCTCTTCAAGAGTTATACCCATATCTTTTGCCATTTGTTTCTGACTTTCAATATCATCATGAGGAAGAAACTCATGAAGCGGAGGATCAAGAAGCCTGATTGTTACACCAAAACCCTGCATCTCTTTTAATATTCCTGTAAAATCTTTTCTCTGCATGGGTAAAAGTTTTTTAAGGGCTTTTTTCCTTCCCTCAACAGAATCCGAAAGTATCATCTCCCTGACAGCTTTAATTCTGTCTCCTTCAAAGAACATGTGTTCTGTTCTGCAAAGACCAATACCCTCTGCACCAAAACCTAATGCTGTTTTGGCGTCCTTAGGTGTATCAGCATTGGTTCTGATTTTAAGTTTACGAAACTCATCTGCCCACTTCATAACAGTTCCAAAATTTCCTGACAGCCTGGCTTCAACAGTATTAACCTGTCCCAGCATTACCTCTCCAGTTGAACCATTAAGTGAAAGATAATCCCCTTCATTTATTACAAAATCATCTACTTTTATTTTTCTTTCAGAATAGCTTATAGCAATAGCACCGCATCCAGAGACACAGCATTTTCCCATACCACGGGCAACTACAGCTGCGTGGGAAGTCATTCCTCCCCTTTGAGTTAAAATACCCTGAGCAGCATTCATTCCCTTGAGATCCTCTGGTGAAGTTTCAATTCTTACCAATATAACCTTCTCACCCCTTTGACTCCATTCCTCAGCATCATCTGCGTGAAAAACAACCTTGCCAGTAGCAGCTCCAGGTGATGCTGGAAGACCCTTTGCAATAACCTTTTTCGGAGCTTTTGGATCAAAGGTAGGGTGTAAAAGCTGATCTATAGATGCAGGATCAAGCCTCGTAATAGCTGTTTTTTTATCAATAAGCTTTTCATTTACCATATCAACTGCTATATTAACAGCAGCAGCTGCGGTTCTTTTTCCTGATCTTGTCTGGAGCATCCAAAGCTCTTCATTTTGAATTGTAAACTCTATGTCCTGCATATCCTTATAATGCTTTTCAAGCTGTAAATATACCTTTTCAAGACTGGCATAAGCTTCAGGCATATATTCCTGGAGTGACATATATTTTTCTTTTCTTTCTTTTTCAGAAACCTTATTTTCCTTAGCCCAACGCTTTGACCCTGCAATAGTAATCTGCTGGGGTGTTCTTATACCAGCTACAACATCCTCTCCCTGAGCATTTATTAAATACTCACCGTAAAATGCATTTTCTCCTGTTGAAGGATCCCTTGTAAATGCCACACCTGTTGCACATCTGTCCCCCATGTTTCCAAAAACCATGGATTGCACAGTTACAGCTGTGCCCCAGGAATCGTCAAAACCATTCATTTTCCTGTAAAGAATAGCTCGCTCATTATTCCAGGAACCAAAAACAGCTTTTATAGCCTCCCACAGCTGCTCATGGGGATCATCCGGGAAATTTCTTTTTAACCTTTTTTTAATAAGAGCCTTAAATCTTTTAACCAGCTCCTGCAGGTCTTCAACTGTAAGCTCAAGGTCATCTGAATAGCCCTTTTCCTTTTTAAGCACCTGCATTTCGTGTTCAAAGGGATCCTCCTGATCCTTATCAACAGGTTTAAGTTCCATTACTACATCACCGTACATTTGTATAAAACGCCTGTATGAATCCCATCCAAACCTGCTATTGCCTGTTTTAGCTATTATTCCCTGAACAGTTTTCTCGTTTAAGCCAAGATTTAATACTGTATCCATCATTCCAGGCATGGAAACCCGCGCACCAGAACGAACAGAAAGGAGTAGAGGATTATCAGGATCTCCAAACTTTGTTCCCATTATTTTTTCAATCTTTGCTAAAGCTGCACTAACTTCTTTATCAAGTCCAGCGGGTATTTTTTTATTATTATCATAATATTCAGTACACACTTCAGTAGTAATTGTAAAACCAGCAGGAACAGGAATTTTTATATTAGACATCTCTGCCAGGTTTGCTCCTTTACCGCCAAGAAGGTTACGCATATCAGAGCTTCCCTCTGAAGAACCACCGCCAAAACTATAAACTTTTTTACTCATGAATTATTCTCCTTACATAACGAATATTTAAAGAACAGGATGCAGTAAACATGCAAACCTGAATTTTGAAATTTATTCATAAATTCTATTATTAGAAAATGAATTTATCGCTAATTGTAAAGACTTTTTTAAAATTTTTACACAAGCCTTCATTTAATTCTTTAAATAAAATCAGCGATTTTAATCACTCATGCCATTTGTAGCAAAACAAAATAACAGGTTTATTTTTAAAACTCCTGATAAAATTATTAATTACAAAATATATTTTATTTATAGAAAAATCAAAAAGACTATACTTATTTTTTAAAATATTTAATATTGCTTCTAATTTATTGCTGACAGATACAAATAATATTCTAACTTTTAAGGAACTCAAGAACCGATAACTACTTTAAAGTAATTCCACAGGATATATAATGACAATAGGAAGAGATACAAATCTAACCGAATTGAGCAAAGAGGATTTGGAAAAAAAAGTTTTTGACCTTCAAAACCTCATTGAAATTGGCATGAGTCTCTCTTCAACCCTTGATTTTGACAACCTCATAGAATCTATTCTGTATATATGTATAGGCCAGATGATTGTAGATGAAGTTGCTGTTTTTTTAAACAGCAATCTGGAAAACGAAGAGCTTATTATCTATATGCAAAAAGGCTATGCTCTTGATGAAACATCAATAATAAATGAAAAATCCAGACTTATAAAACATTTCAAATCAGACTGTTCAATCCTTCATAAGGAAAAAGCAAAAGACCTTATGAATTCTGATTTATCTACAAAAAAAATATTTGCATCATTAAATCCTGAAATTGTAATTCCTTTAAAATCAAAAAACTCAATTAATGGCCTTATCTTTATAGGGAAAAAACTTATAGAAACACCCTATACTTCTTCTGATATATGCTTTTTGCATCAATTATCACGATTTGCTTCTATAGCTGTTGAAAACTCACGCCTATACAGGATGGCTACTCTTGACAGAATGACAGGCCTTTATGTACACCACTATTTTCAGGAGCGCCTTGCAGAAGAGATAAAAAGAAGCGAAAGAAGCAATTCCCCCCTGACTCTTATCATGGCTGACCTTGATAATTTTAAAAACATCAATGACAACTATGGACACCAGACTGGTGATATAATGCTTAAAGATATAGCAAAAATAATTCATAATAATATACGCAGTTTTGATATAGCAGCGCGTTACGGTGGAGAGGAATTTGCAATAATACTAACAGATACAGATGTAGATACTGCTTACCAAATTGCTGAAAGACTGCGCAAAAAAATTGAAAAAATGATTTTCCCTGGTACTGCTATTCCATTAAAAATTACCATAAGCATAGGTATTTCCCAGTTTAACCCAAAAGAAGATAAAAACAAGGATAGCCTTATACATAGGGCTGATATGGCTCTTTATAAAGCAAAAAAATCAGGTAAAAACCTTGTCCTAATCCATGATTCTGGAGAAAAATAGTATATGTATAAAGAAAAAAAATCAGAACTCAATATAAAATCTGAAAATTTTGCAATTACTGAAAATGATATACCAGAGGAGGAAAACCTCATTTCCAGAGGAATCTTTTTTTCCAGAAAGGGTAAAACTGATGAGGCTCTTGAATGTTTTTTAAAAGCTTCTAAAACAGAGGAGAGTTATCTTATTTTTTATAATATTGGATGCCTTTATTATAAAAAAGGCGAATATAAAAAATCAATATTTAATCTGGAAAGATCAAGAAAGCTCGATCCTGCCTTTCCCTTATCATCACTAATTACAGGAATATGCTACAGCCGCCTTGGGAACCTGAAAGCTGCTCAATCTAATTTCATTAATGTACTTATGATTGATCCTGGCAATAAAACTGCTGCAACAGCTCTTTCAATACTGCTTCAAAACCAGGGTAAAATAAAGGAATCTGTAAAAATTTTATCCAGATTTTCTGAATCAGATAACAATGATGCTGCTATAAGAAAGCTAAGAACAGATATACTCTTTAGCACCGAAAATATGGAAGAAACAGCATCAACAATCAAAGATCTGAAAAAGGAATCAAAATCCTATAAAGATTTTGATGAATATATAAATTCCATACCAGTTGAAGTATACAATGATAAATACGGGACTATTTCTGACAAAATCAATAATCTGGAAACAAACAAAACTCAAAAAAATTTAATTTCTCTAAGCTTATGTCATCTTTTAAAAGGCGACACTGATTCAGCCATTGACTACCTGGTACAGGCAAAGTATGCTGTATAAATAATTATTTTTTTCTAAAAAAGGATTTTAATTTTTCAGAAATTTTTTCGCCCAGCCCTTTCTTTTCAGCCTTAATTTCCCTGCTTACTATAAAATCCTCTCCATACTTTTCGCTATAATATTTCATTCTGTCCGAAAGAGAAGACTTTGAAGAAATTTTATCCTTCTGAACTTTATCTTTTACCTGCACCTGCTCCTTCTTGATTGATGATTTTTTGGCAACAGGCTTTGTTGTTGCTTTTTTACCTGTAGCAGAGGAAGTCTTCACACTTTTCGCTGCTTTAACTGATGCAGTTGCTGTTTTTTTCCTGCTTTTACTATCTTCTGATAAAACACCAGCTTTAGCAGCTTTTGCCTGAGCTGTTTTCCTTACGGTTTTTTTTACATTAGCAGCTTTAACTGTCCTTCCTGTTTTTTTCCTGTCACCTGTTTCCACTTTAAGTCCCCTTGCATTTTTAAGGAAGCTATTTATATGCTCAGCTGTGCTTTCATCTTTAGCAAGAAGCTCATCACTGATCCACTCCACAGGAATTTTCATTTTTATATACTGCTCAATAGCATCAAGGCCATAAACAAATTTTTCACAGGCAAGCGTAATGGCAACACCTGATTTTCCTGCTCTTGCTGTTCGTCCTATTCTATGAACATAGTTTTCATAATCTTCCGGAATATCAAAATTGATAACCATATCAAGATCATTTATATGCAAACCCCTGGCAGCAACATCTGTGGCAACAAGATATTTAAGCTTACCTGACTTAATATTTTCAATAATTTTTGTTCTTCGACTCTGAGGTAAATCTCCTATAATATAATCACATTCATACCCATTACCAGTAAGCCTTGCTGCAACATTAACAGCGCTCTGCTTTGTATTTGTAAAAATAAGAACATTTTCCGGATTATGAATTTTAAGGATTCCAAGGAGAAGGCTGATTTTTTCCTTTGCTCCAACATGATAAAGGGTCTGCTTTATATTCTCAACAGTTACCTGTTCAGGAGACATGTTTATTTCTACAGGCTCATTTGTATATTCCCATGCAAGGTTTTTCACCCTGTGACTCAATGTTGCGCTATAAAGCATGGATACACGCCTGGAAGCAGGAATCATTTTTTTCATAATTCTTCGCAAATCAGGAAGAAACCCCATATCGAACATTCTATCTGCTTCGTCAATTATCAGATAACCAAAATCCTTAAACAAAATTTTCCCGGAATTTCCATAGTCCATTAATCTGCCAGGAGTTGCTATTATTATGTCCACACCCTCTTGAATAAGTTTATCCTGCTGGTTATATCCCACTCCTCCATAAAAACAGCCTATTTTTATATCAAGAAACTGGCCTAAAAGCCTGGCTTCCTTCTCTGTCTGTAAAGCCAGCTCCCTTGTAGGAGCAAGAATCAAGGCTTTCTTATCTTTCAAGTCCTCCCTGGTTAACATAAGCTGAAACAGTGAAATAAGAAAAGCCGCTGTTTTTCCTGTACCTGTCTGGGACTGTACAAGCACATCTTTTCCTTTGAGGCTATGCTTAAAAGTTTCAGACTGCACAAGTGTAGAGGTAGTAAAACCGGCTTTTTCAATGCCCTTCAAGATTTTTTCATCAAGACCAAATTTGCTAAATTCCATTCAAAAACTCCTATTATTTATACCATTAGAGTGTTTAACATTATATTTGTAAAGCAGATCCAATTTTATTGCATATTATTATTTCAAAAAAAATTCATACCTCCAGCTATCAGATGATGTGACATAAAAACATATTTATTTTTCTTTAAATTTTTATTCTTTTTTTTAATAAAAATTTGACAAAGCAACCTATCAGACCGTATATTGGTTCAACCAATATACCATTTAAGGATTTAAAAAAAGCAATGTTTTCAGCAATAACAAAGAAAAACCTCAATGAGGAAATAGCCGCACAGTTAATAAACAATATACTGAATGGCAAACTCAAACCTGGAGACAAGCTCCCTCCTGAAAGAGAGCTGGCTCTTGTTATGAAAGTCAATCGCAATACCCTGCGAGAGGCTCTGCGTAAAGTGGAAATTCTTGGTCTTATCAGCATAAAAAAAAGCGATGGAATATACATAAAAAACTACAAAGAAAGCGGCAACATGGAACTTCTCAAAATTATTCTCCAAACCAGAGGCTCCCTTTCCCCTCTTATCCTTGAAGGGATTCTTCATATTCGCAGAATTGTTATACCTGAAATGGCTTCTCTTGCTGCAAAAAACATAAGCAGTGAGGAAATTATAAAAATCTCTGAAATTATAAAAAACACCAGCCTTACAATTACTGAAAAGGATCTTGAAATACACAAAATAATAGCTTCTGCAAGTGGAAATCTTTT